>JAIOQD010000020.1 GCA_021413595.1 Bacteroidota bacterium
TTAAAACTGGATTTTGATCACAACAATATTAAAGAACTTGAAAAAGTTGCTGCCGGCTTTATCAAAAAACAAAACATTGCCACTTTATTAATTACCCTTTCTGAAAAAGGAATATATACGCATAGTTCAAAAACAAAAACAGTGATACCTGCCCATGTGCGAAACATTTCTGATGTTTCAGGAGCTGGCGACACCGTGATAAGTGTGGCTGCTTTATGTTTGGCATTAAATCTTTCCCCAATAATTACAGCAACATTGGCTAACCTTGCAGGTGGCTTGGTTTGTGAAAAAGTAGGAGATGAACCTATTGATAAAAAGCAATAATTAGAAGAAGCTTTACGATTAAAGTTATAACTTATTCATTGGTTCATTAGGCATTGGTCATTAGGCTGGTGTATTAGGCAATTTAACAATTTGGCAATAACCAATTACTTATCACTAATGACAAATGACCAACAACTAATGATAAATTCCTAATGACCAACGTAGTAACTCCATATAAAAATCAAACAACGAGCAAAAAAGAGCAGGTGGCTGCTATGTTTGATAATATTGCTCCTAAATATGATTTTTTAAATCAACTATTATCTTTGGGTATTCACAAAGGATGGAGAAGAAAAGCCATCCGCTTACTTCAAGCACAAAAACCTAAAACCGTATTAGATATTGCAACCGGAACAGCTGATTTTGCGATTGAAGCAATGAAGCTGAATCCAACAAAAGTGGTTGGAGTTGATATTTCGGAAGGCATGTTAAAGTTGGGCCGTGATAAAATAAACAAACTTGGGTTACAAAATAAAATTGAATTAAAATCGGGCGATTCAGAAAACTTACCTTTTTCCGACAATAGTTTTGATGCAATTACCGTTGGTTTTGGTGTTCGCAATTTCGAAAATTTAGAAAAAGGTGTTGCTGATATTTATAGAGTTCTAAATCCTGATGGGATGCTTGTAATTCTTGAATTTTCGAAACCAATTCATTTTCCGGTAAAACAGGTATATAATTTTTACTTTAGATATATTACTCCACTTGTGGGAAAATTATTTTCAAAAGACAGTTCGGCCTATACCTATTTACCAGAATCAGTGAATGCTTTTCCTGCGGGAGACGAATTTTTGAAAATATTGAATAAAGCAGGTTTTAAAGAAACTAAAGCAATTTCCCTTACATTTGGTATCGCATCAATATATATTGCAAGAAAATTAAAATAAAATTGCCAATTTTACGTTTCAAATTTTATTAAAAAAATTGAATTGAAATTAAAATTAAAATACATATTCACTAGTGTAATTGTTTTAATTGCTTTATTCGCGAAGGCTCAGGATCCGAATGAAAAAGGCAATTTAGAACGCTACTATAATGAAACCTTACATTTTGGTTTTACCATGGGGCTCAACCGTGCTAATTTTATTATCCATCCTCTTGTAAATTTCGAACGATTTGATTCCTTAAAAACTGTAATATCTGCTCCTAAATCAGGTTTTAATTTAGGAATTGTTACCGATCTGCGTTTACATAAATACATCACACTGCGATTTATCCCCAGCCTTTCCTTTGCAGAACGTAACCTGCAATATTACTTTGAAGGCTTTGATACTATCATTCGCACCAAAACAATTGAATCTACTTTTTTAAACTTCCCTTTGGATCTAAAATTACGCTCGAAACGCGTGAAAAATTTTGGGGGCTATGTGCTTGCCGGAGGTGGTTATAGCCTAGACCTTGCCTCAAAACGAAAAGTAGTTAATAGCCTAAACCCAAAAGAACAAATTGTTAAATTAAAACGTGATGATTTCTCTTATGAAATGGGTGCAGGAACCGAATTTTATTTTCAATATTTTAAATTTGCCATAGAAGCAAAACTAAGTATTGGCCTTCGAGACATATTAATTAAAGACAATACCATTTTTTCAAATTCAATTAATAAATTGAATTCAAAAATGCTTTTATTTTCCATTACTTTTGAAGGATAAATACCCTACGAATTACGAATTTAAAACGAATTCTTCAAAGAAGAACAGGTTACGAATCTGTGTATTTAGTTGAAGGTGATTTATTGGCAATGTCATCCCGAGGTTTTCCCGAGGGATCTTGTTCTTACAAGAAATATTGCAAATGATCTGACAAG
>JAIOQD010000489.1 GCA_021413595.1 Bacteroidota bacterium
GACTCAAGCTGGCAGAACAATATTGACAGACAAACTTATAATAACAGACTGAAAGTAGCCCAGCCACTAACATAAAATATGCTATACCTTTAGCTAACACGCAATAAAGTCAAACGCACGGCATCGCATATTTGACCGTTACATGCAAGCGTAGCGGACGACACAACTCCGAACAAACGAGCAACAAAAATACATTTCGACAAGACATCGCTAACATAAAATGCTAATTATAGTCTGTGGTACAATTTGTACACTAAAGTTAGCTTTGTGCAGACTTTAGTTAGCATGATTTCAAAACATAAAATACTAAATATTTTCGGAGAGAACGTCAGACATTACAGACGCAAACTCGACATTTCCCAAGAGGAGTTAGCTGACAGAGCTAATCTTCATCGGACTTATATTGGTATGATTGAACGAGCAGAGAAAAACATCACTCTGTTAAATATGGAGAAAATTGCTAATGCTTTAAAGGTTAAAATTGAAGACCTATTAAAAAAACAGCAATAAATGGAAATAACTATTGAAGCATTTACAGAATTACTAAACAACAAATACATAATTGTTGAAGCGTTTAGAGAGCATTCAAAAGCATCTGAAAAATATATCGATGTAACTATTGTTCAAACTGATGGTTATTCATGGAAAGGCTCAATTCCATATTTTTACAGAAGAACAGGTTTGTTTATAGAAACCCCCGAAGATTTAGTTGATTATCTCAATAATATTTACCCTCTGTTTTCTAAAAAAGCAGTTGCTGAATTCGTAGCTACAGAAAAGAAACGATGGGATGATGAAATGAGTGGAAAAGAAACTACTAAAGGATTTTTTGACCAGCTTTTAAATCTTGAATGGAATAGCGTACAATACGATTTACCTGCAAATAGAAATTTTGCACGAAGAATTCAAGACATAAAAGAATTCGGCTACACACTTGCAACCGACACAAGAAGAACCGTAAAAGGCAAATATGAAACAGATACACATATCCAATTAGTTCCTTTACCAAAAGGTGGTGTAACTGGATATGAAGTAATGTCACCAGCGTTCAAAGCAAGAGCAATTGCCGTTATGGAAGCTGTAAATGTCTATGAGTTAAGTTCTGCAAATAAACATGGTTTGTTGCCCGACCATAAATTTCCAGAAATTAGATGGGACGAAGAAACCAGAGCCGAAAATCCTGATGAAATGAACGAAGTTCAAATCAAAGAAAAATTTCAGCTCGTTGACAATCAAAGAAACCAACAAAAACGTGAAGCGTGCAGAAAGTGCTTTCAAACTGGACAAAGAGGAAAACTTTATGGTTTAAACTATTTCTATCAAGGAGATGAAAACTGGTCAGCTGAATTTCCAAAAGTTGGTAAAGAAGCAGAAAAAGGATGTGTTGGTTGTGGTTGGTACGATATTCAAAAATGGAGAGACAGTTTGAATGAATTTATTAGTAAAAATAAGAAATAAATTTGCATACTATAATTATCATTTAGTATCTTTGCAACATAGATAATTAGAAATAGAAAATGAGAGATAAATTAACTTTTGGTAGTGTATGTTCGGGAATTGAGGCTTCTCAATTAGCTTTTGCCCCTTTTGGGTATGAGCAATTGTGGAGTTCTGAAATTGCTGAATTTCCATCAAAGGTTTTACATCATCATTACCCGAACATACCCAATTTAGGCGACATGACGGAACTTCCTGACTTAATTCTAAAAGGGAAAGTTCAAGCACCTGATTTATTTTGTGGTGGCACACCTTGTCAAGCGTTTTCGCTTGCAGGTTGGAAAAATGGTTTGGCAGACAAACGAGGACAGCTTACAATTACATTCATAGAAATTGCAAATGCAATTGATGCAATCAGAGAAAAAGAAAAAAAAGACCGTTCAATAGTTCTTTGGGAGAATGTTGAAGGAGTGCTTAATGACAAAACAAATGCATTTGGAAATTTTATAGCGGGACTTGCAGGATTTGACGATGAAATTAAAGTTGGCAAGTGGACAAAATCAGGGTATTTAGAAGGACCAAATAGAAATGTTGCATGGCGTGTAATTGATGCAAAATATTTCGGTTTATCTCAACAGCGTAAACGACTTTATGTACTTGCAGGTGGTAAAGACTTTCGCCCCGACCAGGTACTTTTTGAATTTGACAATCAAAATATTGTAAAGGCACTAAAGGCATCAAAACAAGATTATTCAAACGGAAATATATTTAATCTGTTTTCTGACGGTGTTCAAACTAATGAAATACTTGACACGACACAAATCGTTTTCAAGCAATTGGCAATTCTTGGGCTGTGCCAGTTGTAAAATGGATTGGCAACCAAATCGACAATTTTCTTAAACAAAAAACCAACCAAGAAGTAACTTGTTGGTACAAATCAGCAAGAAAGACAACTAATAATTTAAGTGCAGACTTGTATTTGTTAGACAATGTAATTTCAATAAATCAAAAATTATATCTCAACAGTTCGACAGTTCCAAACACACCAATTGAAAGCACAATCGAAGACATAGTTCAAGTTGACAATGTGCCTGAAAAATTCTATTTAAGTCCTCAAGCTTGTAGAGGAATTTTAAGACGAAAACAAGAAAGAGATTTGAAAATGAATTCTCAACTAGAAACACTAATGACAATAATTGGTCAACAAGAACGGGCACTTCAAGA
>JAIOQD010000423.1 GCA_021413595.1 Bacteroidota bacterium
CTATCACATGTTAACAAATCCTATCATCAAGTAGGATTACCTCAAATTGATGGGGTTTTAGGCAGTGATATATTATTGAAGTATAAAGCTGTGATCGATTATGAGAAAAAAATATTGAAACTGAAAAGTGATTTGATGATTTGATAATTTGGCAATCAAACAAAATTATTTTCAAATATCAAATCATCAAATTAATTTTGCACCATGCGCATAGATATTATTACCGTTTTACCGCAATTATTAGAAAGTCCATTCCAGCATAGTATCCTAAAACGCGCTATCGAAAAGGGAATAGTAGAGGTCAATTTAATTAATCTTCGCGATTATTCAACTCAAAAACAAAAGAGTGTTGATGATTATGCATTTGGTGGTGGTGCCGGAATGGTAATGGGCATAGAACCTATTGCTAATTGCATTAATGCTTTAAAAGCGGAACGACACTATGATGAAGTAATATATACAAGCCCTGATGGTGAAACATTAAACCAAAAAATGGCAAATCACCTATCCACATTCAAAAATATTATTATCCTTTGCGGACATTATAAAGGGGTGGATGAGCGCGTTCGTCAACATTTGATTACCAAAGAAATTTCTATTGGCGATTATGTTCTTTCCGGTGGGGATTTAGCTGCTGCCGTAATTTGCGATAGCATTATTCGTATTATTCCGGGAGCTATATCCGATGAAACATCTGCTTTAACAGACTCTTTTCAGGATAATTTATTAGCACCACCTGTTTATACACGTCCTGCCGAATATAATGGCTGGAAAGTGCCTGATATATTACTTTCCGGACACAATAAAAATATTGAAGAATGGCGACATGAGCAAAGCATTGAACGTACAAAAAAACGAAGACCGGATCTACTAAAATAATAAAGCCCCACCTAAGCTCCCCGAAGTGGAGGAGTCGATACCCGTTGATATGCAATCAAATAGGCTTGAGCTTTTACTTCGCATCTTCTTCTTTGAAGAAAGATCGGGAGGGCATTTTTTTTAATTACAAAAATCCTTTATAATTTGTTCAGCCTTTGAACTACCCAATTTTATTGATTTGTTAAAATCCTCACAAGCTCCCTCTTTATCGCCTGTTTTGGTTTTAGAGATCCCTCTTTGATAATACAAATCTGCAAAATCAGGCTTTAATTCAATTGCCTTGTTAAAATCCAATAAATCACCTTTAAAATCGTTTAATTTACGTTTCATTATGCCCCTAAGATAATATGCTTCAAAATAATCAGGCTTTAGCTCAATCGCTTTATTAAGATCGTTCAAGGCCAAAGCAAAATCTTGCAATTCACTTCTGGCAAAGCCCCTGTTATAATAAGGTTCTTCATAATCCCATTTCAGCTCAATTGCATAATTAAGATCATGAAAAGCAGCTTTGAAATCATTCATTGCTAATGCATTCACAGCTCTTCCGTTGTATATTCGGGCATCCTCCGGTTTAAATTCCAATGCTTTTTCAAAATCTTTTATTGCACCCGTAAAATCTTTACTTCCTGTTTTAGCATAACCACGTAAAAAATAAACTTCCACGTCATTTGCATTTACCTCTACTGCCTTATCATAATCGCGAATAGCGCTGGCATAATCCTTAAGTTCATATTGCGCTTTCCCCCTGTTTATATAGGTAAAATAATCAGGTTTGGAAAGTATCGCTTTACTATAATCTTCAACGGCTCCGGAAAAATCTCCTGATTTATCTTTAGCAGTAGCCCGGTTATGGTAAGCCTGAAGATAATCAGGGTTGATCTTGATCGCTTTATCATAATCTTTTATAGCACCTTCAAAATTTTCAAGCACATCTTTAGCATAGGCTCTATAAAAATAAGCTTCAGCATAATCGGGCTTCAATTCAATAACTGAAGTATAGTCCTGTATAGCTCCTGCATAATCCTCTAACTCACTTTTTACAGCAGCACGGGCAAAAAGATAGGTGACCTCTTCCGGACTTAATTTAATTGCCTTATCGAAGTCTTCTAATGCTTCCTTATATTGACCGGCAATCGATTTTGCAGTCCCTTTTTTATAGTAATTTTCACCCGTTTTCTGCGAATATGCCGAAAACGATAAAAGAATACTAATAACGATAGTTAATGTTAAGCGCAAGTGTTTCATATGTCTCATTTTTATTATGCAAATATATAAATTTATGCGATACTTTGCTTGGGGATCTGTTATCGGGAAACACATTTTGGGCTTAGGTCAATAAAAGACAATGCATCAAAAGCAATATTGCAGAACCTAATCCGGATTCTCGAAACAGGTAAATTCAAGTTTTAAAAGATCCCAGAAACTCAAAACACGTATCTTTGGGTTGTTTTCCTCCTTTTTTTTATAAAAAGCACATCATTTGGACTTAAAAACGAATTCAAATCAAATTTTTCGAAAATTATTTTTCCAATCTAAGAAAATAAACTATATTTGCATTCCTTTTTCAGGGATATTGATTTAAAATAGTATAAAAACAAAGTTTATGAGCCAGTTATTAAAATACGTAGAAGACCAAATGTCACTAAAAGTTAGTCACCCAAAGTTTAAAGCTGGTGATACTGTTACTGTTCATTATAAAATCAAAGAAGGCGAAAAAGAACGCGTTCAGCAATATCAAGGTGTTGTTATTCAGCGTAAAGGTGCTGGAGCTACTGAAACTTTTACAGTTCGTAAAATGAGTAATTCAGTTGGCGTAGAGCGTGTATTTCCTGTATGTTCTCCATATATTGATAAAGTTGAAATAAACAAAGTTGGTGTTGTTCGCAGAGCACGTGTATTCTATCTACGTGGCTTAACTGGAAAAGCAGCTCGTATTGCTGAGAAAAAACAATAATTAGATTATTATATTTATAAAAACCCCTTCCCTTCCCTTTTCGGGAAGAGTTGGGGTTTTTTATTTTGGCATTAGTAGGTTTGTGGTTATAAGCCTACAACAAAACTAAATAATATTGCAATTTGAGTATTAATCCCCCCGATCCCCCTTTTCAAGGGGGAATCTAACAACAAATAAAGAGTAATTCGTTTAAAATTCGTAATTCGTAAGAACAGTAATTCATAGCAATAATGGCTTTAAAAGAAGAAATAGAAAAACGTAGAACCTTTGGTATTATCTCTCACCCCGATGCCGGTAAAACTACCTTAACGGAGAAATTACTTTTATTTGGT
>JAIOQD010000424.1 GCA_021413595.1 Bacteroidota bacterium
ACTTACAGAAAATTGGATAATTACGAAAAGGCATTAGCTATTAGTTTGAAGTCGTTAAAGATCTGCCAGGAAAACGGAGACAAAAATGGAATAAAGAATGCTTTTCTTAGTATTGGAGCAGTGTATATGAATCAGGGCAATTACAAAAAAGCATATGAAAATTATTTAAACTGTTTAAAAATTAGTGAAGAAATCGGAGATAAAAAAGGAATAGCAACTTCTTATACTAATATCGGACAACTTTTTATGCTACAAAATAATCTTGAAAAAGCGTTAGACAATCAATTAAAAGCATTAAGGATCAGGAATGAGATTCAGGATAAACCAGGAATTGCAATATGTTACAATAATATAGGAAATATTTATTTAAGGCTGGAAAATTTCGAAAGCGCATTAGACAATTATTTAAAATCTTTAAAAATACGAGAAGCTAACGGTGATAAATACGGAATAGCTAATGCTTTCAACAATATAGGACTTATTTATTGGCATAAAGCCAATTATCAAAAGGCATTGTTTTATCACCTGAAGTCTTTAAAAATAAAACAGGGCTTGCAATGTCATACAATAATATCGGAGATACTTATTCGAAACTGGGAAGTGTTGAAAAAGCAATTGATTACTTAAATCAGTCGTTAGTTTTATTTACGGAAATAGGACAAAAAAACGGCATAAAGGAAAGCTACGTATCCTTATACAAATTATACGACAAAAAAGGAGATTATCAACAAGCGTTGAAATATCATAAGCTATTTTCAGATATAAAAGATTCATTATTAAATGAGCAATCGGGCAAACAAATTGCGGAGATGGATGCTAAATATGAGTCGGAAGAAAAAGAAAAAAACATTGAACTTTTAACTAAAGATAAAGCACTCCAGCAGGCCGATCTAAACAAACAAAAATTTATTCGTAATGGTTTTATTGCCGGTTTAATCATTACTTTATTACTCGCTATTATACTTTACAATAGATTTTCAATAAAGAAAAAACTCTTCACAACATTAACTAGTGCTAACAACGAACTAATACAAAAGAATACGCTCATAGAAAAACAGAAAGAAAAAATAATCGATAGTATTACGTATGCCCAACATATTCAGCAAAGTATTTTGATAGAAGAAAGCGAAATACAAAAGATCCTCCCTGACTCATTTGTTTATTATCAACCAAAGGATATTGTAAGCGGAGATTTTTACTGGTGCTCGAAAATAGAAGATAAAATTATTTTAGCAGCCATTGATTGCACAGGACATGGTGTTCCGGGAGCCTTTATGAGCATGATAGGAAATACTCTTTTAAACCAAATTGTAAATGAAAAACACATTACAATGCCATCAGAAATACTCCGGCAATTAAACATTGGGATTTATCAAGCGCTGCATCAGGAAAAAGAAGAAACATTGTCGCGCGATGGAATGGATATAGCATTGTGCAGCATTGATTATAAAAACGATCAATTGGAATATGCAGGTGCGCAAAACCCTTTGTATATAGTATCTAACAATGAATTAACTGTGGCCAAAGCAGATAGGCAAACCATTGGTGGCGGAGGGATGATTTCAAAAAAAGAAAATCCGTTAAAAAGAGAATACACGAATCATGTTATTCCAATAAAAAAAAACATGTGCATCTATTTGTTTTCAGATGGTTATATGGATCAGTTCAGAGGCAGCGACAGAAAGAAATTTGGAATCCAACAGTTTAAAGATCTAATATTGGCTAACCAATCATTGAGTATGCAAAAACAAAAAGAAGTGATGGTAATTGAACACGAAAACTGGAAAGAAAATGCGCATCAGATAGATGATATATTGATAATAGGATTAAGGCTTTGAGATCAGTACATTTTTACTTCAAAGGGTAATTCTACCATTTCTTTTATCTCCAGCCCCCTGTTCCTTATTAGTTCATCATCCTTAGTATGATACCAAATAACAGTAACAGGAAGACTATTAGAGGAGAGTTTTTCTAAAATTGTAATAACTTCAAACAGTTTTTTTGTTGATGCTGAATTAAAATAGTCCAACTTAAATTCAAAGTGAGTAGCCTGATTTGGAGTCACTATATATTCCTCCATCCATTTTAAAACAGGAGAATAGAATTTTACGGCATTTTCGGGCAAAGATCTTCCTGAAATTTCAAAAACCCCATTTAACTTATCCAAAATTATTTTGGGAGTATCATTTGTTTCTTCTATGATCAAACTGTTTTTCATTCTTTTTTGATGAGATTTTTTCTACTTAAATATTCGTCCTTACATCTGCACACACAACGAAAAAAACGACAAATCATCAGCCGCAGGCTTAAGATTGAACACTATCTTCTCTCCACTCTCCCTGGCAATATCTATTATACCTAAGCCTGCTCCATTTTCATCTGATATACTTTCCTTCAGTGTTTTTTTATACAAGCCTATTAATTCTTCCTTGTTTAAACTATTTACTTTATTAATCTTGTTCTTTATTTTTTCAGAAGAAGTTGAATCTACCATATTTCCTGTACAAATAATATACTTTTGTTCGTTTTTGCCGATCATAAATATGGCCTCCTTTTTTCCATTTTCTTGAACAGAATGCTTGGAGATATTTTGTAAAATTTCCAATAGAACAAGATATAATTTCTTTTTTATGTGAAGCTCCTCCTGCTGCTTATTAAGGTTATCTTCGATCATCTTAAGCATAGGAATAACAGTTTCCTGTGAAAAATCTCCCTTATAAACCATTAAAATATTTTCTTTCCGCATTATTTCGTGCATCTCCTTAACATTATCCATCGAAATATTGCTTTTTACGCTTGTACTACCTTTTCCCTGCATTTTCATCATAAGGTAAAACAACGAAAGTTTGTCGTTCTCATTCTCAAAATTGAATTCCAAAGGGTTCTCCGATTTTCTGGCCATCTCTACCAAGCCCAACCCTGCGCCTCCTTTATCTGAAAGCTCTCCGCTGGTAAGTATATCAAGATAAAGAGCTTTTATCTGTTCTTTATCCAAATTATTGAGTTTTTCGAGTTTCTCTTTTAATGCAGGAACATGTGTATTTTCAATCAAATTGGCTGATGTAATATATATGCTCTCTTGTACATTTCTGGTAGAAAATAAACCTGGAAAGGTAACAGTTCTGTTGGCTTTTATCTGGGTGTCATTTCCATGTCGTACAAGATTTTGGAAACATTCAACAATAACAAATGATACTTTGTTTCTCATTTCTACCATTTCATGACTGTTATCAATAGAATATTCACTAAGCGCGATTATCTTTTCAGTAATCCCATCGCTGAAATCTCCTTGATAAACGAATGAAAGGTTATCGCTGCGCAGAATCTGATAAAATTGACTGATGTGATTTATTTTCATGACAAAGCGAAGATATAAATTTTATTCAAACCCATCTATCTGCTTGTAAACTATTTATTTACATTTCGGTTTCACTTTTGTATTACGCCCATCTTTCTTACCCAACCAATAAATTACATCCCCTGATATCACTATTATCAAAGCGGCCAAGAACTTCAAAAGACCTGTCAGAAAAGGATTTCCCCAAATCCTGTGTGGCAATAAAGGAACAGGAATTAATATTGGCAAGATCAATCACATTAATGCCTCCTGTTTTATTGTGAGGTAAAAAAGAAAAAGGATCATTTGTATCTCGTATCAAAACTTTCATCCATGGCGGACAGTTGAACACCCCATTCCCTTTGGAATATGCCTGCGATAAAAGTTCGGTCATTCCGTATTCACTGTGTATTTCGTGTACGCCAAAACCTTCGCATAATAGTGCATGCAACTCTTCTCTTACCAGCTCGGTGCGCTTTCCTTTCATCCCACCGGTTTCCATGATGATGGTATGTTTTAACTGAAACTTCTGTTTCTCAATCAGATCAAGTAAGGCATACGTTACACCCAATAAAATAGTTTTTTGTTTTTGTAACTCTAATTCCTTTAGTGTCAGAATTAATTCATCATAATTATTTAAATAGAAACCACTCACTGAATGTTTACTCTTATTTATCAAGTCTTCGGCCATATAAATCAAGGAAGACCCTTCACGGTCAAGGTAAGAAGGCAGCAAGGCCAAAACACAATAATTTTCAATGTTTCCATAAAAAAGCTCGAACCCTTTTCGATAACTTTTTTCATAAATAGCAATATCACTTACATAATGTTTACTCTGAATGCTGCCACTACTTGTAAAAACTATTGATTTATCCTTGATTTTTGATTCTTGATTCTCGTTTATGGGATCAGAAATTAAAATTTGCGTCTTGAAAAACTCAATCGGCATAAATGGAATTTGTTCAAGGTCAATGATCTTATTACTATTAACCTTTAAGGCGGTGATATAATTTCGGTAAACCTGATTATTAGTAACTTGGAAGTTAAAAACAGACAAAGCCATCTGCTTAAATTGCTCAGAGGTATCGACAGTAAAAATGCTGTTGGTGCTTGGTTTCAATTTCTACAAAGGTCCTTTAAAAATGATATTGAACAATAAATTGATTTTTAGAGGCGTTTTAATTTGCTTTGGCCAAAAATAATTAATAATTTTATCTTCTATTCATTTTCCATGAAACATTTTATCTACATATCACTTTTAGTATTGCTTATCGTTACTTCTATCACGTCATGTGTTAAGGAAAAGCAGTTTCCACCTCAACCTCTTATTGAGTTCGAAAAATTTGTCTCCTATGGCAATGATTCAGCTAACTGTTTTATTAAATTTAAAGATGGTGATGGTGATATTGGCATATTTCCTGGAGATGCAATTTCCGAAGATGATCTAAAAATGAAATATTTATTTAAACACCCAATTACAGGCGTTTTCACTCCTGTTGATTCTTCATTTGGAACAGCGCATTTTGACACTTTATTTTACAGCTATCGTGTTCCGAATATAACACCTGACGGGCAATACAAGGCATTGGACGGTCAAATTAAAATAAAGCTGAGAACTTCCCCATTATTTGGACCTCACACAATTGTAAAATTTGAAATTACATTAAAAGACAGAGCCGGCAATAAAAGCAATATGGTTTCAACCAATGAAATAACAGTAATTCCATAAAAATACAACTCTGCATTATTACAGAAAATCACCAGCCGCAAAACTTATACTGCTATAAA
Organism: Bacteroidota bacterium; assembly: GCA_021413595.1. Lineage (GTDB taxonomy): Bacteria > Bacteroidota > Bacteroidia > 2-12-FULL-35-15 > 2-12-FULL-35-15 > 2-12-FULL-35-15. Next base: position 5,126 of record JAIOQD010000424.1, read on the forward strand.
TACCCCAATAGTAAATACGAAATTTCGTTGAATTTAATACTTCCTTCATGCACTTTGGTATTCACCAAAAACCTCAGCCTGTTCTTACAAAAAAATTAACGATATTTGTAAGCTATTATGACCGAACAAAAAGATAAGAAAGGTAAATTCATACAACGATTGCGCAATCGCTACCGATTGGTAGTAATGAATGATGATACCTTTGAAGAAAAACTTTCATTGCAACTTACTCCGTTAGGCTTATTTATTTTAATAGGTGCCGTAACCATTGTAATGGTTATGATCGTTACCTCTCTTATTGCTTTCACACCATTGCGGGAATATATTCCGGGCTATGCCGATACTGGCGTAAGAAGAAATTTAGTCCGACTCACTTTTAAAAGCGATTCCCTCGAAAAGTCAATGATGGCACAAAATGCATTTATAGCCAATATCAGCAATGTATTACGTGGAGATATTAAGTTTGACACCACACAAAACCGGCCTGATAAGAGCAAAGAATATAGCAAATTAAAAATGGCAGCGACAAAAAATGAAGAGGAATTGAGAAAAAGCATTGAATCACAGGATCAATACAGTTTGGCATACGAAACCGGAACAAACAAGAATGGAATCACCAACTTTTCCTTTTTTACACCCTTAAAAGGAATGATTACCAGTTCATTTAAAACAAATGAGCAGCATTTTGGTATCGACATTGTTGGACCCGAGAACGAAGCCATAAAAACAACTTTGGATGGAACAGTAATCTTAGCTACATGGTCATCGGAAACCGGTTATACCATTACCGTGCAGCATAGTAATAATTTAATATCTGTATATAAGCACAACTCGGTACTGCTAAAAAAAATAGGTGATTATGTAAAAGCCGGTGAAGCTATTGCTATTATTGGTAATTCGGGCGAACAAACAACCGGCCCACATTTACATTTTGAATTATGGTATAACGGAAATGCTATTGATCCACAGGATTATATGGTATTTTAGGAGGTAGGAATAACGAACATTTCTAATCAATTTCGATTGAATTTGTAATGATTTGCAATTTTTTATTGATAATGCTGCGTTAGGGATTCCTTCGACAAGAGCTCAGGATACATTCTTCTCTGAAGAATAAATTCCGCGAAAATCCCCGCCCGAACGACTGATGTCTTTCAGTCGGGCAGGCTTTTCTTTTTAGAAAAGATTGTAGCGAAAAGCACGCCTTTCTTTTTTAAGAAAGGAACGCCCAAATTATTAAATTTCAAATCAGAATTATTAAGGAACAGTTAAAAATTATTTGCAATAAAAAATTTGGAAACGAAGAAAAAAAACATAGCAATACTAGGCTCTACAGGCTCTATTGGTACGCAAGCCTTAGATGTGATTCGCGCCAATTCCGATATTTTTGCAGTGGAGGTACTCACCGGCAATGAAAATGCGGATCTACTAATCAAACAGGCCATTGAATTTAATCCCAATGCAGTTGTAATTGCTGAAGAAAGCAAATACCTCTATGTGAAAGAAGCATTAAAAGCATTTGATATTAAAGTGTTTGCAGGCAATAAGGCAATTGTAGAAGTGGTAACAATGGATAGCATTGATATGGTACTTGCCGCTATTGTTGGCTATGCAGGACTTGAATCCACCATCTCGGCAATAAAAGCTGAGAAACAAATTGCATTAGCAAATAAAGAAACACTTGTAGTTGCAGGAGATCTGGTTACTGCACTTGCCAAGGAAAAAGGCGTAAACCTCTACCCTGTTGATTCGGAACATTCCGCAATATTTCAATGCCTTGCAGGAGAATTCCAGAACCCAATCGAAAAAATTTATTTAACCGCCTCCGGTGGTCCATTCAGAGGGAAGGACAAAAATTTTTTAGCAACAATAAAAAAAGAACAAGCATTAAAACATCCCAATTGGGAGATGGGTGCCAAAATAACGATCGACTCTGCATCACTTATGAATAAAGGGTTAGAAGTAATAGAGGCAAAATGGTTATTTGGATTGAAACCCGAACAAATTGAAGTAATTGTTCATCCGCAAAGTATTGTTCATTCCATCGTTCAGTTTATCGATGGCAGTATGAAGGCCCAAATGGGCTTACCGGATATGAAATTACCAATCCAATACGCACTCGGATATCCGCAAAGAATAAAATCAGATTTTCCTCGTTTTAATTTTATGAATTACCCGCAATTAACTTTTGAGCAAGCAGATACAAAAACATTTCGTAACCTTGCACTCGCTTTTGAAGCTATGAATAAAGGCGGTAACTCCCCTTGCATTTTAAATGCAGCAAATGAAATTGCGGTGGAAGCATTTTTAAAAGATAAAATTGGATTTTTGGAGATGAGTGATATAGTAGAACATTGCTTACAAACTGTTAGTTTTATTAACAAACCAAGCTATGCCGATTACGTTGAAACAGACACTGAAACAAGAAGGGTTGCCTTTAACCAATTAAGCAATTTGACAATTAAACAATAGGCAAAGTCAACCTGAACTGGTTTCAGGTTCTCAACATAAGATGCCGAAACAAGTTCAGTATAACCAAACAACAAACACAGATTAGTAAATATTCATTATTCGTAACCCTAGTAAATTCGTAAATATTCGATATTCGTAACCCATGGAAGTTCTAACACAAGCAGCACAATTTATTTTAAGCCTTTCTATACTTATTGTTTTACATGAGTTAGGACATTTTATTCCGGCAAGACTTTTTAAGATCAGGGTAGAAAAATTCTATTTATTTTTTGACCCTTGGTTCTCCTTGTTCAAAGTAAAAAAAGGAGATACAGAATATGGTATTGGATGGCTGCCATTAGGCGGTTACGTGAAAATTTCCGGAATGATTGATGAATCAATGGATAAAGAGCAAATGAAATTACCACCTCAACCATGGGAATTTCGCTCAAAACCAGCGTGGCAACGATTGATCATCATGCTTGGTGGTGTTACGGTGAATGTGATCCTTGGAATGCTGATTTATGCAATGGTCCTGTTCACCTGGGGGGAAGAATTTCTGCCTACAAAAAATGTTAAATACGGTGTAGCAGTTGATACTCTTGGTTACCAGATGGGCCTGCGCGATGGGGACATGATACTTTCGGTTGATAACAAACCAGTTCAAAGCATCAATAAAGTGCCGTATGAAGTACTCATCAATAAAGCAGAAAGCATACAGGTAGAACGTGCAGGTCAGAAAGTAGAAGTAGCGGTTACTGAAGATGATCTAAGCGAAATGATCAAACACAAATACAACCTTGTTGAACCACGCTTCCCTTTCGATATTGATTCGGTATATGCCGACAAACCTGCTTTTGCTGCAGGAATAAAAAAAGGAGATAAAATAATTGCTATTAACAGCGCAGCTACTCCTTATTATCAGGATGTGGTAAAGATCTTAAAAAACAATCAAAACCTGCCTGTTACTATTACCTTACTTCGCGGTAACGATAGCATAGTAACAAAAGCAACCGTAACCGAAGAAGGGAAGCTTGGAATATCAGCAAAATCGTTAGATAACTATTTTACACTTGAAACAAGAGAGTACGGCTTCTTTGCTTCCTTTCCTGCCGGTGTAAATAAGGCCTACGAAACATTTGATAGTTATATCAAACAATTTGCAGTGATTTTTACTGTAAAAGATGCACACAAAGAAATTGGTGGGTTTATGGCAATGGGAAAGGCTTATAGCACTACATGGGATTGGCAGCGTTTTTGGGCCTTTACCGCCTTTTTAAGCATAGTACTTGCTATTATGAACATTCTACCAATTCCAGCACTGGATGGTGGTCACGTAATGTTTTTACTATATGAAGTTATCACCGGCAGAAAACCAAATGAAAAACTGTTGGAATATGCCCAATATGCTGGTATGCTTTTACTGTTGGCATTGTTATTGTATGCCAATGGGAACGATGTGGTAAGGTTGTTTAGTAAGTAAATGCAAATTGATTTTCAATTGTTTTTAATTCTTTTTAATTCTTTTTGGCGTTCCCCTTTCTTAAACAAGAAA
>JAIOQD010000425.1 GCA_021413595.1 Bacteroidota bacterium
ATATTACGAATTTTATTTAAAAGAGTCTAAAACAGCAATTCCTTAAAATGTTAGAAAAAATAAACGAAAAGACGTTTCGTAGGTTTTTCAGAGCGTCAAAATTAGGGAAAAATTACAATATTCTAACAATTAGTGTAAAAAAATTAAAAAAGAAGACATTTTTTTTCTTTTAGATGCTAGTTAAATAAGGGGTTTTGGTGTTTTAGTCGTTTCTGAAAGTGTGGCTTAAAAAACGCTTTTTTTAACAGATTTTGTGGTTTTTTTTAACAAAAAGGATACAAATTAAGTGCTTTTTAAGAAACTATTAACATTTAATTGTTAATACTGAGGGGTGTTTTTTTTTCATTTAGGTCAACTAAAATATTCTGCCTCTATTCCTAATTATTTTGCATCATACACTTCCACAATTTTTTTCACAAGTTTGTGACGGATAACATCGCTTCCATCCAACTGTATGAATTCAATTCCGCTTATGCCATTCAATAGTTTCATGGCCTGAATCAATCCGGAAGGTTGGTGCTTTGGTAAATCTACTTGCGTAATATCACCTGTAATTAAAAATTTGGCGGATGAGCCCATACGTGTTAAAAACATTTTTAACTGTCCTTCGGTAGCGTTTTGTGCTTCATCTAAAATAACAAAGGCATGATCAAGTGTACGACCACGCATAAAAGCAAGTGGAGCAATTTGTATTATTCTGTTTTCCAGATAATAAGCGAGTTTTTCGGGAGCAATCATATCATCCAGGGCATCGTATAATGGTTGTAAATAAGGGTCGAGCTTTTCTTTTAGGTCACCGGGCAAAAAACCAAGATTTTCGCCAGCTTCCACTGCCGGTCGGGTAAGAATAATTTTTTTTACTTCCCTGTTCTTTAATGCACGAACAGCCAAAGCTACAGCAGTATAGGTTTTCCCTGTTCCTGCCGGTCCAATAGCAAACACCATATCGTTTTTTCCTATGCTTTCAACTATTTTGTGTTGATTGGCAGTGCGGGCTTTAATAATCAAACCATTATTACCAAATACCAATACATCCTCAGTAGTTGAAGTTTCACTGCTACCAGTGCGATTGGAGCTGCCACCTAAAATCTGTTCTATTGCATTTTCTGTTAAGTTTCCATATCGATTAAAATAAGCGGTAAGGATATTCAAAACCATTTCCAACTGATTTATTTCTTCATCATCACCTGAAAGTTTTAATAAATCGCCACGTGCAACAATTTTTAATTTTGGAAAACGTTTTTTTATCAACTCCAGTTTGGAGTCATTCACCCCGTATAAATCGATGGGTTTTATATCTTCAAGTATTATTTTTTTTTCGCTCATTTTTTTTATTTTCACAAGGTTTCCGGTTTCGAAATCATGTTGTATAAAGTAATCCCTACTTTTAAAGTTGAAAATTTAAATTCTTTTTATTCTCAGAGTACGAAAATAACATATTTTTGTCTATTATAAATAGTAAATTTGTTCAGGAAAAAATTTGAGATGGATAAGTAGGGGTGGGGAAAGGAGTAACGCTCAAATAGAATTTAATAAGCAAAAAACAATAGTTAATACCGAATTATTTAACATGAAAAATAATTCTGAAATATCAGCAAATTAATAAATGGCAATTATAACACTTACTACCGATTTTGGATTAAAAGACCATTATGTGGGTTCCGTAAAAGGTGCTATTTTAAAGCAGCTGCCAACCGCTACTATAATTGATATTTCACATCAGATAGAAAAGTTTAATATTCAGGATGCTGCATTTATTTTAAAAGAAACGTATTCTGATTTTCCAGAAAATAGTGTTCACATAATTGGTTTACTCACTGAATTTAGAAACACTGGAGGGTACATTGCTGTTCAAAACAAGGGGCATTTTTTTATTGGTGCTGATAGTGGTATTTTTTCATTATTATTTGAAGAACCACCCGAAAAAATCATTGAAATCCCTGTTGAACCAAGCCAAAATTTAAGCTTTCCTGTACGTGATATTTTTGTTCCCATTGCTTGTATGCTTGCGAGTGAAGTGGATATAGAAGCCATTGGAAAATCGAAACAAAACTTATTGCAACGTTTACCGTTCCGTGCCAGCTCAATGGGGAATATTATAAGGGGCTCCATTGTGTTTGTTGATTCGTACGGGAATGTGATTACTAATATTGACCGTAAATTATTTAATATGATCGGCAAAGGGCAGCCGTTTATTATTGAACTAGCTCGTAGTAACCAAATTGAACGTTTGAGTGCTGAATACAATGAAGTAGCTGAAGGTGAAATTCTTGCACTATTCAATTCATCCAACAATCTTGAAATTGCAATGCGTAATGGAAAAATAAGTAGTATGTTAAATTTAAAGCTTAATGATTCCATAACCATTCGTTTTTAACAAAACGCTTGTCATTAAACATAATTGATAATGGAAAAGCTTGAAATTATGATTAACACAAACAGTACAAATAATAAATAAATTTTTTTATTTGATCCTAACAATCAGCATCATCACGATTATGTTTTTGGCTGCGGGAAAATAAATCCTATCAATGATAATTCGAATTGTAAAAATGACCTTTAAGCCTGATAAAGTGGCTGATTTTTCTAAAATATTTGATGAATCAAAACAATATATTAGAAATATGGAAGGGTGCTCACATCTCGAATTATTTAATGACATAAATTCTCCAACTATATTTTTCACCTATAGTCATTGGCAATCCGAAAACGATTTGAATAATTATCGTAATTCTGAATTATTTAAAGGTGTATGGGGGAAAACAAAAATACTGTTTGCCGCTAAAGCAGAAGCCTGGAGTGTTAAATCACTTTAGTAGGTGAGGTGTTTTAGAATTTTTGAGATGTATTATTTGAAAATAGGCTATTTAATTAGGCAATAGCTTATAATTATTTTTTATTTTGATTCAGGCTAATCAGGCGAACTTCATACTGAGCGAGCCAGTACTGAGCTTTTGACGATTAAAGTATAGGGGCTAACCCACGCACACCCTTCTACAAGCTTTGGGGGGACATCACACCTTGTAATAAAGCACCAGTGTTCATATTATTGGTATTATTGCCTAATTCAAAAAAAATTACCAAATTGTCAATTGCCAAATTGCAAAATTAACATTATGGTTTATAAGTTATAAATTGAAAGGCATTTTGAACCTTAGTTCCTACAGGGTCATATATTGTAACTATAAGATTACCCGATCCGTCATCGTTTGTTTCCACTTTAACGTTACCACTAACGGCTGTTACCACAGTAATATAATTTGAAGCATTATAGTTTTCACCAGTTATTTTAATCCTATACCTATCGTTGCTCCCCCCTTGCCAAACCACTGTTAAATTACCGGTACTTGTATTTATACCTCCAGTAGAACTTATATTGCCATAAGCAATTGGTGCTATATTTGCTGTTCCTGTCTGTGTTCTGTTTAATTCATTAGCATTACCTCCGGCTATATTAATAGTTCCTTCTACCTCAAGTTTAGCAGTAGGAGCACCTGTTGTACCTATACCAACATTTCCATTTTGGTCAATACGCATTCTTTCAACACCATTCATGCTACCATTTGCTGTTGTCATGAATTTTAAATAAGCCCCATTGTTACCAAAAGAAAAATTTTCGGATGCTACAGCACCAATCTCTGTCTGATCATTGGTAGAAAAAGCAGTTCCATCATACCCACTGAATTTAAGGAAACCTATTTCTTCGCCCATAGTAATAGCTAATGGTGAACTTTCTGTTCCTTTTGCTTTCCTTAACCAGAGTTGAGA
>JAIOQD010000426.1 GCA_021413595.1 Bacteroidota bacterium
AAAATTAAAACTCTTTAGAGCTAATTTAAGAGGAGTTACTGATGTTAAATTCTTTCTCTTTAGACTTGAAAAATTGTTTGCTTGATGATACTTGTTCCCTTTAAAAAATCTGTGATCCATTTGTTTTCTTGTTTTTTCCGAAAATTCCGCATTTTGTTTGCATTACGCTTAAAGAACCATAAGGGATTATCTCAAGCTCAAACAATCATTATATTTTCATCATCATATTTCAGCTGATTATTATCCAGCAGCCATTGAATGGTACGGATCCTTTTGTCTTCATTGCCTTCGGTTACAGCATTTACAAGGTTGGTAAGTTGCATAGGATGAACAGCCAATAATTCTTTTATCTGTCTGCTAATGTTTTCAAATTCATCGGTATGCAACGTTTTTTTATTTTCTTCCAAACAAACATCACATTGATTACAACGGTGAGTATTGGTTTCTCCAAAGTAAGCAAGTAAGATCTGGCTGCGGCATTTGTGTTTACTGTCAGAATAATGTATAACCGCTTCCATCCTTTCATTAGCACGTTGTTTCAGCAATACAAGATTTTCTTTTGATATGGTCAAGTTTTTTACATCTATCCGTTCTTGTTCAAAGGTAAGTTGCGACAATTCTGTTTGTGGCGCATAAGTGAGTAGTTGATGCTGTTGTAGATAATTTATTTTTTTTATGATTTCATCTCGTGAAACATTCATTTTTTTTGCTATATCAAATTCATTGATTTTTACAAAATTATCGAACAGTCCAGAGTAGGTGCGGAGCAACAGTTTTATAAAACCATCGAATGCCGGTGATGCAATTTGAAATTTATATAGATCTTCACGATTGAGCTCAAACTTAATTCGTGATGGTTGGTGCAGCGCGTCAGTTGTGGAGATATAACCTTCTTTTTCTAAAAATTTTAAACTGTTAAAAACTGTGAGCGCATGTAATTTATAAGTATCGCATAATGCCACTATATCAAAATTAAATGTAACGCCAGCTCCTGAGCCTGTGGGCATTTGATAGTAGTTTGCTATAGCCTGATAGGTTTGTTTTATTTCTTCAATACTAGGGAAGCTTGTGGTAACACTGCGTTCAAGTTCTATTTTATCTCCCTTATTGTATAATAAAATTGAATATGCTTTTTGCTCATCACGGCCAGCACGCCCTGCTTCCTGAAAATAGGCTTCCAACGAATCCGGCAGATCAATATGAACCACAAAACGAACATCCGGTTTGTCAATGCCCATTCCAAAAGCATTGGTACAAACAATTACCCTGGTTTTGTTTTGCATCCAGTTACTTTGTTTCTGGTCACGTGTTTTTGCATCTAAACCTGCATGATAAAAATCCGAAGTTATATTATTACTTCGTAAATAATTAGAAATATCCTGCGTTTTTTTACGATTGCGAACATACACGATGCCTACACCTTTTAAATTGTGTGCTATTTTTACAAGCCTTGCCAGCTTATCTTCTTCATGTATCACCACATAAGAAAGGTTGTTTCGTTCAAAACTTTTTTGTAAAACGTTCGTTTTTTTAAATCGTAATTTTTCCTGGATGTCTTTTACCACTTCAGTTGTAGCGGTTGCAGTTAAGGCCAATACAGGAATAGTGGGAAGCAGTTCCCGTAATGATTCGATCTTTAAATAGCTTGGTCGGAAATCATATCCCCATTGTGAAATGCAATGGGATTCATCTATCGCGATCAGGTTCACTTTCATTTTTTGCAAACGAACCTTTACTATTTCTGTTTCTAATCGTTCAGGAGAGAGGTAAAGAAATTTAATATTACCATGAACACAATTGTCAAGAGCGATATCAATTTCCCGCTTATGCATAATGGATGTGATTGCAATGGCTTTGATACCTTTATTAACAAGATTGTCCACCTGATCCTTCATCAGGGCAATTAATGGGGAAACTACAATACAAATACCATCCTGGACTAATGCGGGAACTTGAAAACAAATAGATTTACCACCCCCGGTTGGCAAAAGTGCCAAGGTATCATTGCCATGCAGAACGGAATTGATGATATCTTCCTGCAAGGGACGAAAGTTTTTAAAACCCCAGTATTGCTCTAATATTTCGTGGATGGTTGACATTCAAAGTTAAAAGTTAAAAAGTTAAAAAGTCAAAAGTTAAAATTAAGAAGCTGAAAAGACAAAAGTCAGAAATTTTACTTAAAACTTTCTTATACTTTTGAATTTAAAACTTTAGACCTTTTAACTTAATTACCGTATCACATTGATCTTCTTTACTGATTTTTCAGTGGCGGTAGATATTTCAACAAAGTACATCCCTGTTGC
>JAIOQD010000372.1 GCA_021413595.1 Bacteroidota bacterium
ACTAAATGCCTTTCTGAACTTGCTTCGGAATCTCAAATATCCTGTAACAAGTTCAATCTGACTTTAGGATTTAAATGATATTTCTTGTTTACAAAGCATTACCGAAATATTGATTATAAAAACGAAATGACCTTATGATGCATGGTTGCCGTTTTTATAATTCGTGTAGTCCAGTTCCAATTCTTTACATGCTTGTGCACAAACATTTTCAAGATGTGAAACCAAACCTGGAATTTCTTCAGTTTGTTGTTTTGTACCAGCGTATTCCTGAACTCTTTTTGCTGTATTTTCAATGTCTATACTCATACCCATTATTGAAAAGGAAGGTATCATTTTATGTACTGCTGCGTAAACTGAATCCCAATCTTTATCCTGTACACTTTTTTTCATTGAGTCAATTAAAGATGGTGTTTGCTCCAAATAAAGTGTGATCATTTCCATCATTAATTTCGGATTGTTTTTTGTACGTTTAATTAAATATTTCAGATCCGTGCATTTAAATTTTTCATTTGGGTAATTTTCATTCCCGGCAATTCCTTTAGCTTTTAAAGGCATTGGCTTTTTTACAAAACTAATTATTTTGCTATACAGCACTCTTTCATCAATAGGTTTTGCAATGTAATCGTTCATTCCAACGGCCTTGCATTTTGCCAAATCAACGGTGGTAACATCGGCAGTTAGAGCAATGATGGGGATTTTGGAATTCATTGTTTTGCGTATATATTCTGTAGCTTCAAATCCATTCATTTCAGGCATCTGCAAGTCCATAAGAATAATATCAAAAGATTTATTTTGTAATTTTTCGATTGCAATTTTCCCATTTGAAGCAATATCACGTTCAAATCCAAAATCATCTAATAATGTTTTCATCAGTAATTGGTTAAGCGCAATATCTTCAACAACTAATACTTTTATGCTTTTTATTTCCGGATCCATCTCCAACATTTCTGATTCTGATTGTGCCTCGGCTTTTGTTTTTTGAAAACTTAATACAAAACTAAAAGTAGAGCCTTCACCAATTTTACTTTTCACAGTAATACTTCCACCTTGAGGTTCGACCAATTTTTTTACAATGGCCAGTCCTAATCCTGTTCCACCAAACAGTCTGGAAGTGCTGCTGGAGGCCTGATGAAAATTTTCAAAAACATGTTCAATTTTATTTTCTTCTATTCCTATTCCTGTATCGGAAATTGAAAATTCTAAGGTTGCTATATCTTCATCTTCAGTAAGTAAAACAACACTAACCGTAATTTTACCTTTTGCTGTAAACTTTACTGCATTGCTCACCAAATTTAAAATGATCTGGTGCAAACGCACAGGGTCTCCCACTAATACTTTAGGAATTTTACTGTCGTATTTTTTCACCAATTCCAAGTTTTTTTCCTGAATTTTTGTCTCAAACAAATGAAGCATCGCAGAAATGGAAGCCTCCATTTTAAAAGGTGTTTTCTCAAATGTCATTTTGCCGGCATCTACCTTTGCCAAATCAAGAATATCATTTATGAGCACAATTAATGCATCACCACTTGTTTTTATCGCAGAAAGATATTCCTTTTGTTTTGCAGATAATTCTGTTTTCAACACCACTTTGGTAAATCCAATGATTGCATTCATTGGAGTGCGAATTTCATGACTCATATTGGATAAGAACTGCTGTTTTGCTTTCACTGCATCTTCTGCCACTATTGTAGCATTTTCGGCTTTACTTTGTGCCTCTTCAGCAATACCCGTTGCTAACTCAGCAAAAACTTTCGCTGCCTTCAATTCATTTTCCACTCTTTTTTGATCGGTGATATCACGTGCGGCCGCAAAAACGCCAAGAACATTACCTTTCTCATCCTTATAAACAGAAGCATTGTATAATACATCCGTTAAGTTTCCATTTTTATGTCTTATTGTTAAAGGGTAATCCGACACTGTCCCTTTTTCAAAAACCTGCTTATAACCTTCTTGTGCTTTTAAAGGTTCTGTAAAATAATTTGAGAAGTTAGTGCCTATGAGTTTATCACGTGGAACGCCTGTCACTTTAACCGATGCGTTATTTACATCCAATATTTTCCCTTCTGCACTAATAGTAACAAGTGGATCCAAACTTGCTTCGATCAAACTACGAGAATATTGAGATGATAATTTTGTTGCATTACTGTATGCTTCCAGTTCTTTTTTTACAATTTCCTGCTTTTCTTTCTCTTTATTTTGAAAGTCAAGTTCTATTTTAGCAATGGCTAATTCGGCTGCTCGCTTTTCTTTCTCTTCTGCTTGAAATAAAAGTTCTTTGTTAGCAATTACCAGCTCCGCTGCACGTTTTTCTTTCTGATCGTTTTGAAAAGCAAGTTCTTTGTTTGCAATGATCAACTCTGCAGCTCTTTTTCCCTTTTCATTATTCTGAAAAATAAGTTCTTTATTAGCAATGATCAACTCCGCAGCTCTTTTTCCCTTTTCATTATTCTGAAAAACAAGTTCTTTATTAGCAATGATCAACTCCTCTGCTCGTTTTTCTTTCTCATCATTTTGAAAAGCAAGTTCTTTATTGGCAATAACTAACTCTGCTGCCCATTTTTTTTTCTCTTCGTTTCGTAATACTTTAGATTCTTTCACCTTGAGTTCTATACCCAGTCTCCTTAACTCGGAAACATCAGCAATAGCTAATAGAATTAATTGTTCCCTGCTCTCTTTCTGAAGGATAAGGTGCGCATTAAGCAACATTATTTTTTCACCTATTCCCGGAAATGTACACGCTACTTCGAAATTTTCAAAACTCTTGTTTTTGGTAAGAATATTATTAAACACCTCACGAAGCTTTGGGATATTCCATTGCTGATTTCCTAATTCAAAAAACATTTTTTTTTCCGTTTCATCCTTTTTAACAAGAAATTTTTTATAATATGATTTATTAGCTGATTGTATAATAAAATCTTTATTTAACACGAGCATAGGCACATGGATAGTCGCAATGAGGGCTACTATTGGAAAAGTGTGGTCTTCCGTCTTTTTTCTGATTGGAGATTTCTTCTTTTTAGCAGTAAGGGTGGATTTCATTATCTCTTTTATTGTAGATTGATTTTGTACTTATTATTGAGGGATCGAGAATGGACTTTATTTCCCAAAAAAGTACTAAACGAAGATACAAATATAAAGCGATGAACTAACTTTTATCAATTGGCAATTACATTATAATTTCAACAGCTATAATTTGCTATTTTTTTACCACAAATTCTGATATTTAAAGCAAATTAGTTTTATATAAATAAAAAAGGAGCCCTGCTTTTTAAGCAACGCTCCTATTTTATGCTTTCCCAACATTTACCTAGCAAAACAAAATCATTCTATTACACACCCCTATCATCAACACTTTACACCTATTGTAGCAGTGAATTAAATTACAAGTAATTACATCCTGTCCATATACCAGCTCAATTCCTTTTCCATTTTTTTATAACGGAAAATCGTTGTGATGATCTTTTGTAAGCGCATAAAGGCGGTTTCACTTTTCACCACATAATCAAAGGCTCTGTGATGCATACAGTTTATGGCCACATCAATTTTATCCTGAGAAGATAACATCACAACAGGGATATCAGGATGGGAAGCTTTTATTTTATCCAATGTTTCCAAGCCATTCATTGCATTTTTATCGATGCCATCAAGGTGATAATCCAAAATGATCACATCGGGGCTGTGAGATAAATTTTTAAGGCAAAGCTCCCCGGTTGAATATGTTTCAATTGTAAAATCAGCGTGCTCAAGGAATTCAATTTCCATGGATTTTAAAAACAATGCATCGTCATCTACGAGGAATAGTTTTATTTTGTTTTCTTGACTCATTATTTCTTATTTTTAATGATATTAAATTCTTCTTCTAATTCTTTACATGCCTGCAAACAAACGCCTTCAATCTGCAAAACTAAATCATGTATCTCATGCGTTTGTTCCTGGATACTTGAATACTCTTGCACCCTTTTCGCCATATTTTCAAAATCGGTACTAATACCCATTATTGAAAAAGATGGAATCATTTTATGAACTGCCGCGCGCAATAAATTCCAATTCTGATCCAATAAACTTTGTTTCATTGTGCTGATCAAGGGTGGAGTTTGTTCCAAATAAAGTGAAATCATTTCCATCATTATTGATGGATCAGATTTAGTACGGTGGTTCAAATATTCCAGATTAATGCATTTTGTCTTTTCAATTATAATATTTTCTTTTACTTTCGGGAGAGCAACAGATACAGGCTTTTTTACCAGCCCTACTATTTTACTATATAATACCCTTTCATCCACAGGCTTTGCAATGTAATCATTCATGCCCACTGCTTTGCATTTTGCCAGATCCACTGTAGTTACATCAGCAGTTAATGCTATGATCGGGATCTTAGAATTCATTTTGTTACGAATATATTCTGTAGCCTCAAATCCATTCATAACGGGCATTTGCAAGTCCATCAAA
>JAIOQD010000373.1 GCA_021413595.1 Bacteroidota bacterium
CGCTGATAATGGTGATTATATGATAATTGGTTTTTTGGGAATGTTTGCCCTTTTAGGATTGGGTGCATTTGTTTCTAGTTTACCTGAATTTAAACGAGTTAATTTCTGTTCAAAAGGTGATCATACTTTCATAAAAACAAAAAGTTTTTATAATGATCGTTGCGCTTTTATTCAGACGAAGACCTTTACTTGTGAAAATTGCGGTGTATCATTTGAACGAACAGATATTAATTATGATTAAATTTTTCAAAGACTTATTTAAAAAGACTACAACTAAAATTATTCCTCCGCATGTATGTGAATATAAATGCACCGGGTATTGCCCGCATTTTGGTGCTCCTTATATTCAACAAGGAATAGATAATCCTGATTGGTATCATTTTCCTAGTTCAGAGGTTTTAAGGGAATGGTTAGAAAAAGGATTCGATGTTTCTCCTACTTTTCAATCTATATGGAAATGTTCTTGTGGAAAGAGTTTATCCTACTTCTTTCTAGCAAATCCGTACAAAAAGGAAACATATACAAGAGATCAATATGATTCAGTCTTTGGAAGTATTTCATGTAAATGTTATGATGAAATGATTCAAACCGATCCTATCAGACAAGGGGCAAGTCGTGGAATTAGTGCAAAAGAAATGACAGATGAATTAGTAAAGGAATTTTGTTAAAATGAGAAAAATTAATAACGCCCACTAATACAGCTTTTGTGTCAGGCGCGCAGAAGTGCCAACTTGGTATATGATGATTCTATTCAAGTTCAATACTGATTAACAGTTTAGCGCTCCGAAATCCTCCATTGCACCAAGCACCAAAACGTTAGTAGCGTTTCTAAATTATTTGGAAAAACATTTACACACTTCACCCCTTCTGCACAAAAGTCCCTAAAGCCTTTTCTATTCCACCCATTTTATCTTCATTGATATCCAAATGAAAGGTAAAACGAATGGATGAAGCCGTTACTTTATTGCACAATATATTCAAGGATTGGAGGTGAGTATGCAAAGCATTGGTAAGTTCTACCGATTCCAATTCGAAAATGATAATATTGGTATCCACCGGCATGATGGATTTAACTCCTTTCAATTTCTTGAGCCACAATTGAACTTGCTTGGCATGCCGATGATCTTCTTTTAAACGTTGGATATGATGTTGCACGGCATATAAACCGGCCGCAGCTAAATAGCCCGCTTGACGCATTCCGCCACCAAATACCTTACGAACTCTGCGTGCTTGTTTAATGAAGGCCGCATCACCCAATAATACAGATCCTACCGGAGCTCCCAGCCCCTTACTCAAACAAACGGAAACACTGTGAAAACATTTACCTATCATATCGGCACTGTAATCACTTTCAACCAAGGCATTGAAAATACGCGCGCCATCCAAATGCAATTTCAATTGATGCGTATCACAAACTTTTCGTATTTCACGTATGGCTTCTAAGGTATAAATACTGCCTCCTCCTCTATTATTGGTATTTTCTAAACATACCAATCGCGAAACCGGAAAATGCACATCATCACCATTGATAACTTCTTGCACTTGTTGCGCAGTTATACGTCCTCGGTCGCCGGCAATGGTTCTGGCTTGTACGCCCGAATTGAATGCAATGCCTCCGCCTTCGTACTTGTAAACATGGGCATTATCAGCACATATCAGTTCGTCGCCGGGCTGGG
>JAIOQD010000374.1:0-641 GCA_021413595.1 Bacteroidota bacterium
TATATGCAATTTAATGTAGGCAATGTCTCGTTGCATAATATTGATATTAAATCAGAATACAACGCGTTTTTAGATAAATGCGTAAACGTCAGTCTGACCCAAACTTGGGAATATGGCGAAGCGAAGGCTAAAGAAGATAATTCTGAAGTCCTGAGATTTATAATATTCAAAAATAACCATCCGATTGCGGCTTCACAGGTTCATCAGTCTGCTGGGGTTGTCACTTTGAATCGAGGCCCTCTTCTTGAAGAGGACTGGAAATCAAACTGTTCTTTGGGTTTTGAATCAATATCATGTTTATTTGCTTATTTTGTTAAGCAAAAGAGTTTTAGATTTCATGTAAGACCGACTTTTATGGAGAGTCATGATACAGATACCATATTGCGGGATATTGGTTTTGAACCTTATGGAGAACGAAGCAGAAAGTCGATACGAATTAACCTCCGAACTAGTGAGGATGAGTTGCGAAAAAATCTTGTGCAGAAGTGGAGAAACCAGCTAAATAAGTCGGTCAGAGAGGGAGTGGAACTCGAAGTCACGAGCAAACATGAAGATATTGCATATTTTATTTCTCAGTATCTTGAATCACAAAAAATTAAAAATTATGTGGGGTTATCTGGGCTGTTTTTAACTGCATTTGA
>JAIOQD010000374.1:676-1881 GCA_021413595.1 Bacteroidota bacterium
TCAGTCAAAAGGCAACCAAAACATAAAGATATATTATTCAGTTATAGGTGGACAAAGGATTGCGGCGATATTGGTGGCCTGCTTCTTCGACAGCTGTCATTACCTTGCGGGATGGAATAGTGAGCTGGGTAAGAACTTTTGCGCGCACAATTTTTTGCTTTGGCATGCAATCGAAAATTGTAAATTGATGGGGTTCAATTGGTTTGACATGGGTGGAATAGATCCGATTAACCATCCCTCAATTTCGGCATTCAAACGTGGAGTTGGAGGAGAGGAGTATTCCATTACAGGAGAATGGAGAGCTTGATTTCTTGTATTTGATTATCAGGAATTCCCAATGGACCATCATAAAACCCAAAAAAGAGGCAACTTAGAGTTACTAAAAAGATTTATTTTTGATTTGGAAGACCGTATTTTCGAAAAGTGGCACGGAGCAGAATTTAGTGGGTATGTTTTAGGTGATGAATTATCATTTTCAAGTAATTTTTCAGCAACTCATGCAACGGCTTATCAACAAATATGGTGCAGAAGTTTAGATGAGTTAATTAAAACGGCATATAAATTAGGTTTCAAATTTGAAAATTTTGTTGATATAGGTTCAGGAAAAGGCAAGGCCTGTCTTTATGCGTTTACCAAAAAAAAGTTCACAAACATTATAGGAGTTGAATTGTCTGAACCTTTGCTTGATATTGCACAGGCGAATTTAAAAAAAATCAGGGCTAATAACGTATCATTTGTTTCCGAGGACGCGTTGAAATATAGGTTACCTCAAGCGAATAATTTAGTATTTTTGTTTAATCCTTTTGATGAAATAGTTCTTGAAGCTTTTATTAATAATAATATTGATCACTTCATAAATTTTAGTTCTTTAATAGCGTATGCCAATGACGTTCAGAGGGACACATTGGCAAGAATGGGCTTCGATGTTATTTTTAGAAATGAAGAGAGAAAAAATTCAATTTTGAGGTATGTATCTAAAGGTTCATTAATACTTTAGGCTCATTACTGTTGCAGCATAGATTTTATTTCTTCATTTATGAAGTTTTTAGTTGTTTTCCCACCAAAAAATTACCTCCAAATGGATGAATTAAAAAAAGCTGCTTCCAAGACCAGACGAATTATTCTGAAAGTTTGTGAATCTATCCTTTTTTTTATTGATCTAGCGATATTTGCTTGTTATTCGAAACTCAAAGGTAAGAAGTTTA
>JAIOQD010000375.1 GCA_021413595.1 Bacteroidota bacterium
GTTGCCAGCCGACACACCAGCAGTAATGCCAATGCTGTTGAGGAATTGCGCTTTGCTTTGAAAGGCAAATACGAACATTAAAAAAAACAGGATTCCTTTTTTCATAATTTTTATTATTAAAACATGCAAAGAAATTTATAAAACACTTTCTTTCTCCCGTTGCTATATGGCTGCGTTAGGGATTGTAGCGAAAATCCTTCCCTACCGCTTTTTTAGCGGCAGGGAAGATTGAAGCGAAAAGCCCGCCCTTTCTTGTTTAAGAAAGGAACGCCCAAATAAATTTTATTTATAATTCCCCATTGAAGAACGTAACATTAACACGAAACGAACTCCAGAAATTTAAGTATTAAACGGACGATACTTAAAAAAATTATACACTAGCTGCTTCCATTGCTGGGTTTATTTTTTTAACCAAACCTTGTAATACTTTCCCTGGTCCAAGTTCTGTAAATGAAGTAGCACCATCAGCAATCATTTGCTGGATAGTTTGAGTCCATCTTACAGGAGCAGTAAGCTGGGCGATCAAATTTTTCTGAATTTCGGCAGGATCAGAAACTGCGTTTGCGGTTACATTTTGATATATTGGACAAATAGGTCGATTGAAATTAGTTGCGTTAATGGCCGCTTCTAATTCAATGCGTGCCGGCTCCATTAAAGGAGAATGAAATGCACCACCAACAGGCAATACCAATGCACGTTTTGCACCTGCGGCTTTTAATTTTTCACAAGCAATATTTATTCCGTTAATACTACCTGAAATAACTAACTGCCCCGGACTATTATAATTTGCAGGAACCACAACTTCACCACTTTGAGTAATTTCAGCACAAATAGCTTCAATAACTTTATCATCTAAATTTAAAATTGCAGCCATTGTAGAAGGATTCAATTCACATGCTTTTTGCATTGCCATAGCGCGTTTTGATACCAATACCAAGGCATCTTCAAAGGATAGAGTCTTATTCACCACTAAGGCCGAAAACTCACCTAAACTATGACCTGCAACCATCTCTGGCTTTAAACTATCACCCAATGTTTTCGCTAAAATCACCGAATGTAAAAATATAGTTTCAAATAACTCTTTCGCCAGTGCGGATGTTTCGTATAATTCTTTACCCATCCCAACAAATTGGGAACCTTGTCCCGGAAATATATATGCTTTCATTTAAAATAGTTTATGATTAATAAGATCAATATTAGTAAAAATAAAAAGAGTCCCGATAACTACCGAGACTCTTTTTATTCACAATGAATTGTGTGATTATTTTTTATCGCCAAATAAACGAAGTAACATTAAAAACAAGTTGATAAAATCCATGTATAGATTTAATGCTCCCATAATAACTAATTTACCGGCTGCCGCAGTTCCTAACTCCACACCTGCACCGATATTTTTCAATTTCTGAACATCATAAGCTGTAAGCCCTGTAAATACAAGTACTCCAACAAAACTAATGATATAATCCATTGTACCGCTGTGCATAAACATATTTATCAGGCTTGCAATAATAATCCCTACAAGGCCCATCATCATTATAGAACCAAATTTGGTAAGATCAGTTTTAGTGGTGTATCCAACTAGCGACATTACACCAAACATTGCAGAAGCTGCGATAAATGTTGAGAAAATTGAACTTGCCGTATAGGCCAGAAAAATAAAGCTTAAACTCATTCCCATTACTGCAGAAAACAATATGAATAAGAATAGTAATATAGGATAAGAGATTCGGTTCATTCCAAACGACATTATTAGTATAAATGCAAAAGGAGAAAACATCACAACATATCCAAGAATTGTTAAACCACCTACTTCAGGATTGATCAGCATCGATATTAATTCCAAGCTATTTCCAAAATAATAAGCCACAATAGAAGTAATCGCTAAAGCTGCAAACATCCAGGAGAAAACACTCGACATAAAAGTCTTTGACAATGCGCTGGTTTCTTCCTTTGATTGAACGTAATTAAAATTATTAGTTTCCATATTTTTTTTTGATTTATAAATTAAGGTACAAAGATAATACCATTATATAGTTTATGCAAAAATGGCAGTTAATTTTAGATTTTTTAACAATACAATTAAAACAAGAGTATCAATGCAGTTTCGAACCTATCAAACTAATAAACTCGGTGCGGGTGGTATCTTTTAAAAATTCACCTGTAAAGGCTGATGTAGTAGTTACCGAATTTTGTTTTTGAATACCACGCATTTGCATACATAAGTGTGAGCACTCAATTACAACAGCTACGCCAAGAGGTTTTAAGGTTTCTTCCAAACAATCTCTAATTTCAGTAGTTAAGCGTTCCTGAACTTGCAATCTCCGTGCAAATGCATCTACAACACGAGGTATTTTACTTAATCCTACAATATAACCATCGGGAATATAGGCAACATGTGCTTTACCGAAAAATGGCAGCAAATGATGCTCACACATGGAGTAAACTTCAATGTCTTTTACAATTACCATTTGTTTGTAATCTTCCTTGAACATTGCCGATTTTAATATCTCTACCGGATTTAGATCATAACCATGTGTAAGGAATTGCATTGCTTTCGCAACACGTTCTGGAGTTTTCAAAAGCCCTTCACGATCGGGGTTTTCACCCATCTCACTTAAAATAGTTTTATATTTTGATGCAATACCGTCAATTGATTTTAGGTTATACCTATCAATTTTTTTATACCCTTCTACATCATCAAATTCATCGTGAGACATCTTAAAAAATTTTGATTTATTGATTTATCATCTGAATTATTCCAAAACATCTTTAATTCACAGGCTCTCTTATTGAAAATTGCCTACTGACTAATTGTATAATTGCCAAATTGTTTTATTGTCGAATTGCTTTTATTGTTCAATTATTTTTATTGTTCCCCAAAATATTCCACGTAATTATTTTCAGTTTCGCACAGTTTAATACAATGTAATTGGCAATCCAACGCATTTACATGTGGCATTAATACTTTCCAAATAGCTATGGCAACATTTTCAGTGGATGGCATCAAGTCCTTTAAAAAATCCACATCCATGTTCAAATTTTTATGATCTAATTTATCAGTTATATATGTTCTGATAATAACACTCAGTTCTTTTAAATTAACCGAAAAACCGGTATCCTGGTTTACTTTTCCTTTAACAGTAACGTATAAATTATAGTTATGCCCATGCCAATTCGGATTGGCACATTTGCCAAATACCTCGCTATTTTTTTCTTCGCTCCACTTTGGATTATATAACTTGTGGGCAGCATTAAAATTCTCTCTTCGTGTAATATGAATCATTTTGCAAATATACTACGAATTACTTTACTCACGAATTACGGATTTTCATTTACATACAAATCTAAAAACCAATAAAAATCTTGTAATTTCTTTGATAACCCACAGAAATCTGTGCAAATCTGCGGTATCTGCGGGAAAAACATTTGTATATTTGCATTAATATTAATTCAAAAAAAAAATGAAAATTCTGATTGTAGCTGCTACTCGATTTGAAATTCAGCCATTATTAATTCAAATGGAATCGGTTCGGAATTTTGGGAGTACTTTGGTCAGTTGCAACTATAAAAAATCAGAAATTAATTTTTTAATTACCGGAGTAGGGATGGTGCCCACCGCTTATCATTTAGGAAAAAACCTAAGTGATGGTTATGATTTAGCTTTAAATATTGGTATTTGCGGGAGTTTTAATCGCAATCTTGAAATAGGATCTGTTATTAATGTTTATGAAGATTGTTTTTCAGAATTAGGTGCCGAAGATGGTGATTCATTTTTGAGTTTAGAAGAATTGGAATTAACCGGAGTTTCAAAAATTACAAATACCAAATTTCAAATTTCAAATGCTATAATTGAATTGTTGCCGAAAGTAAACGGAATTACGGTAAATACAGTTCATGGAAATGAAAACAGTATTAAAAAAGCAGTGCAAAAATTTCATCCTATTGTTGAAAGTATGGAAGGTGGGGCATTCATGTTTGCTTGTGAAAATGAAGAGTTACAATATACCCAAATACGCGCAGTTTCTAATTATATTGAAAAGAGAAATAAGGAAACCTGGAATATCCCTTTAGCAATTGAAAATCTGAACACAAAAATTTTAGAAATAATAGATTCGTTTTAAATACCAAAATCCCAAACACCATAAACCTCATTAATATTGAGTTGAACTAAATAGTAAATGCAATCAATAACCAACAACCAACAACC
>JAIOQD010000550.1 GCA_021413595.1 Bacteroidota bacterium
GGTCGGTAAGGTATAGCATATTTTATGTTAGCGGTTCGTTGTTTCTTTTTCTGTCGTATCGCATCAAACGGTCGCAATACACAGCGGTCTTAACACAAAGTTTCAAAAACATTACAGTCTATGCCGCTTTTTTAGAATTGACTTTCTTTTTTTTATTCTTAAGGTTCTTGATAAATTCGCTTAATTGAATTTCTTCCGCTTTAGTCAAAGGTCGGCTTTGAATAAAGTCAACATCAAGTTCTTGATTTTTCGTTTTCATTGTTTTATGATTTAAAGTATTTGTCTACAAGGCTTTTCGCTGCATCGGTGTCTAAAACCATTAAATGATTACCACAATGTTTTGCATTTAGCACCTTTACATAATGGTCGATAAGATTTGTTTTTGAATGAAACGAAACAAAGCCCTCTCCGCCTCTTTGAAAAGATAAACGACAAGCAAATGCAATTAAATTTCCAGCTACACCTTCATATAGCTTGCCTTTTCCTTTGTTAAATGGAGCATTTTCGACTAGGTGAGCAAAAACATGGTCTGCTTTTATTGTTAAACTAATAATTCCTTGAGTGATATTCAGATTGTTAACAATTGTCAATTTATAAACCTCTCTGTCTGGTAATTTCAGTTCAGCTTTCCAGTCAAAGAGCCAACCATGTTTTTTTTCAATAGTCTTTAGGTCTGCCTGAGATAGAAGCGATACCTCAGTCCGAAAACTGTCACCCGAGATAACATTTGTTATTGAATTCGTCAGTCGGTCAATAATAAAGTCGTTATGATATTTTGTCGATTTTTTCACAGCTTAAAGATACAAAATTTTAGTTGTAAAGTCAATGCGATTTAGCTTTCCTTTGGTCTTTTTAAAATGACCACTAACACATTTATAAACTCAACTAACCGCGTTTATTTGTCTCCTTTTGCTCTATATACGCACCAGTGCTATTGTTTCCCAATTATAATTAATGTTTTTTCTTTTAAATTTATAATGAAGAAAAAAAATTAAAAAACAACATCAATTCACCATCCTCTGGCTTACTGCTTCATATAAAATAATTCCCGCTGCAACCGATACATTCAAAGAACCTATTTCACCCATCAATGGAATTTTAGCTTTAGCATCTGATTTTTGTAGGTATTCATTTAAAATTCCATCTTCTTCCGAACCCATTATAATAGCAGAGGGTACAGTAAAATCCATTTGGAAATAATAATCATTTGTTTTTTCGGTACAGGCAACAATTTGTACACCACATTCCTTTAAAAAGTCAATTACAGTTTTTAAATTATCTTCACGGCAAACAGTAATTTTATTTAATGCCCCTGCAGAAGTTTTCATCGCATCCGCATTGATTTGTGCAGCACCATGTGAAGGAATAATGATAGCATCAACACCTGAACATTCTGCTGTACGTGCTATTGCACCAAAGTTACGTACATCGGTTATTCTGTCCAAGATCAAAAGCAAAGGTGCTTTACCACTTGAAATAATACCCGGCAAAATATTTTTTATTTTATGGTAAGTAATAGCTGAAATATATCCTACCACACCCTGATGATTTTTAGTGGTAAGTCGGTTTAGCTTCTCAACAGGTACATATTGAAATGCAACATTGTGTTGTTTCAAAACGCCCATCAACTCAGAGAATAATTCGCTTTTTAAACCTGATTGAACTAGTAACTTGTCAATTTCTTTACCTGCGCGTACCGCTTCAATAATAGGTCTTAAGCCAAATATTAAACTATCTTCTTCTTTTTTTTGTTGTTTGGTTTGCATATTTTTTTTTGTTTTAAATGCTGAATGTTAAATTGTAAATAAAAATGAAGAATTCAACATACAACATTTAACATAATTTTTTAATTAGTCTTGTAAATACGTTCTTCCTTGTCGCCAGATATCAACGGCAGTGTACCATGATTGTTTGTAAACAACAGAGCGATCCAATGTAAAATCATTGTTTGTAAAAGGGTTATTCGTTTTTGAAAAGGTGTAAGAAAGTGAATTGATATTATTTTCTTCGCCATAGATCCATGTCTCTGAATTGGCTGTTTTATAGGTCACATTGGGCGAACCATAAATTAAATAGATCATTCCTCTGTCGGTTTTCCAGCCTTCTAAATAAGATGTAAAATATAGGTTTGCATCTTGTACACGGTTAT
>JAIOQD010000551.1 GCA_021413595.1 Bacteroidota bacterium
GTTTCAAATAATTTAGTTACCAAGTTATCGCTGGCTTTCTTTAGAGCATTACTTAATGATTGTTGATTGAAGTTTCCTCCACCATCAACAATAAGAGTTGACATGGATATTTCAGAAGACTCTTCTTCCGCAATAACTTCCTTAACTTTTTTTCCATCAATTTTTAGAACTCCCTTCAATCTGATTACAACAGATTCCTTGTCCTTGTGAAATACAGAGACATTCGACTTGGTTTTTAATACATCCAAGTAGATAATTTCAATTGATAATTTTTGATTTGAGTCGGGATTTAGGTCGAAATTTTTTTCTTGTAAAAATTCCTCTGTGATGTTTCTCACACCGAATTCTAAATTTCGGTTTCCTGCGAGATTTCCTATTTGAATCTTGTTTACGACAGATTCAACCCATATTACATCAGTATTTTGTGAAGTAGGGTGAGGCATTGCAAAGTGCAAAATGCTCACCCAAAGGAGTATTAGTAAATTCATTCGATAGTATCTTGGTATCTATAAATACTAAAAAGTTAGTAATCGGGTAAAAAATTTTATTATTTTATTCGATAGACCCTATCCAATTTTTAGAATATTTATCGGTATAAAATAAATTACTATGATACTAAAGAACGGGTCTAAAGGGGAAGACGTAAAAAAACTCCAAGCAAAATTAGGTTTGGGAGCCGATGGTGTATTCGGTCCTGGAACAGAAGCTGCTGTGAAAAAATGGCAAGCCGCAAACGGATTAACCGCTGACGGAATAGTTGGCGAAGGAACTTGGACAAAGATGTTCGGAGAAAAACAACTAATTACCGAACCATCAACTCCAATTGTTAATGCCGGTCCACTTAAGTTGGAAAACCTTAAGGGTCACATTCCCGACGCTGTAATTGCTCAGATTCCTGACGCAGCAAAAAAATTCAATATTACAAACCCACTAAGATTGGCGCACTTTTTAGCACAGTGTGGTCATGAATCCGCAGGTTTCAAAGCAGTTCAAGAAAATCTTAACTATTCTGCAGATGGGTTGAAAAAAATATTCCCAAAGTATTTTCCTGGTAACTTAGCTGAAGGTTATGCAAGAAATCCTGAAAAAATCGCTTCCAAAGTTTATGGAGGTAGAATGGGTAATGGAGATGAAACAACTAAAGAGGGTTTCAAATTCAGAGGTCGAGGATATATTCAATTGACAGGTAAGGATAACTACACAAGATTCGCTAAATTTATCGGAGAAGATACAGTGTCAAATCCTGACTTAGTTGCAACAAAATATCCTTTAGCGTCTGCGGCATTTTTCTTTGACTCAAACAAATTGTGGGACATTTGTGACAAAGGAGCAGATGACGCAACTGTGACTGCGGTAACTAAAAGAGTTAATGGTGGTACTATCGGACTTGCGGATAGAATTAAACACTTCAAAGAATATTTCGGATTGTTGAAATAAGGAAGTTGAAGATAAACCTCAACAATTTTAATTATTTATTCTTGTGGGTTTCGCAGAGTAAATTTTTATTGTATCTTTGTTGTAAATAAATAACCATGATGACAATGAATATGACTTCCGCAATCAAAGATTACAAGTGGGTACTCAAACTA
>JAIOQD010000552.1 GCA_021413595.1 Bacteroidota bacterium
TTTAAGATGTAAATGTATTGATTTTTCAATTTACAGAATCCTCAAATTTTGAATTGGTCTATTTAAAACTCTACTAAGGTTCCAACTTTGTTGCCTTCTATAATTTTTTTCAAATTACCGGGCTTGTTCATATCAAAAATAATAATGGGTAATTTATTTTCATTACAAAGTGTAAAGGCTGTCATATCCATTATTTCCAGTCCTTTTTCATAAACCTCGCTAAAGGTTATGGTATCGTATTTTGTAGCTGTTTTATCTTTTTCAGGATCGGCAGTATAAATACCATCAACACGTGTTCCTTTTAAAATAATATCCGCTTCAATTTCAATAGCACGTAATGTAGCTGCTGTATCGGTTGTAAAATAAGGGTTTCCAGTACCAGCTCCAAAAATAACCACACGATGTTTTTCAAGATGGCGAACAGCACGTCTGCGGATAAAATGTTCACAGATCTGTTCCATTTTTATTGCTGACTGAAGTCGTGTTTCTACCTTGATGGCTTCCAATGCACTCTGTAAAGCCATTGAATTAATAACCGTAGCAAGCATTCCCATATAGTCGCCTTGTACTCGATCCATACCACCTTCAGCTGCTTGTATCCCTCTGAAAATATTTCCACCGCCAATTACCACGGCCACTTGAATGCCCATCTCAGAAATTTCTTTTATCTGTTCAGCATATTCACTTAATCGTTCGTGATCAATACCAAATTGTTTTTTACCCATTAAGGATTCACCGCTTAATTTTAATAGGATACGTTTGTATTTCATTTTTTTTATTTTATTTTAAAGTTTTGAATTTATATTCTGATGTTGCGCAGTTTTTTTACCGCAAAGTTCGCAGAGATTTTGCGAATAGTTCAGCAGCGTTAAATATTTTTTATTTTTGTTTTTCTCTGCGGTTCTCTGCATATATTTTTTTTCATCGAACTCAGCGGTTAATTGCTTTTTTTGCCTAACATGAGCTATCTATTTTAAAAATGAAAAAACATTTTTTGATTTCTTTTCTTTGTTCTTCCTGTTTTTACCTTACGAATAAAGGTAATATTTTCTGCTTTACCAATTTATTAAATTCATTGTTTAAAAAGAGCGGACTGCACGAACTCTAAATCCATTGGGTTTAGTGTTCAAAGTTTGCGTCACATCAGTACCTATCTGGATCCATACGTAGTTTTGATCAGCTTCGCTGGAAGACCAATAGTAGTTGACAACAAAACCACCTATTTCTAAATTGTTTAAACAAAGAATGTTCAATTCATCTTTACTTGGTAAGTACCAGTCACTATAACCACCCAATACTAAATCTGCACATAATTGAGAGGCATAGAGTCCCACTCCCTGATTGGCAACAATTGTGTTTGTGTTCGCATTTCCTGTGCCTAATGCTGTTGCTGTCGCTCCAGTTATTGTGTTGGTTCCATTATTCCATTGTATTCCTGAGCTTTGATCACTTGGTGCTGCTATTATCCCATGTGGTACATTTGCATCATATCCAGGGTCACCAGATTGTAAAACATAAGCAATAATACCGCCCTGGTGGCTTGCACCCACTCCTGCTGTAAAACTTAGTTCATTTCCATACGCTGTGCCTATACTATTGGTTGCGTATGCTCTTACATAATAAATGGTGCCCATTGTTAAGCCCGTTAATGAACTTGTAAATATTCCGGTACCTGCACCGTCTGTGCTTATATTGTCAACCGTTGTTGGATTAGTAGATATACTCCAGCATACACCTCTTACTGTGATTGTTGCACCACCATCATTTGTTATATTGCCACCACTTGATGCAGCAGTGGTAGTTACAGAGGTTGTAGTGGTGGTACTAAGCGTTGCAAGCACTGCTATGGTTGTAAAACTTTCTTGGTTGCCATATGTTGTACCGGCAATGCTGATCGCATAAGCCCTTACATAATAGGTGGTACTTACTGCAAGCCCCGTTAAATTACTGCTAAATGTTCCGGTACCTGTACCATTAGTAGTTTTACTGTCAGCAGTTGTTGGATTTACAGATGTGCTCCAGCATACGCCACGAGCAGTAATTGCTGCACCTCCATCATTG
>JAIOQD010000381.1 GCA_021413595.1 Bacteroidota bacterium
CCCAGCAACAAAAAAATATAAATGAAATGAGAATTTGGCTTGACGGTTTTAAACTGCATATTGTGAAATTTAAATAGCTTTTTTTACTATCGTAATACAACTCCTAAAGGGGAGTCTCCGCTCGTGTAATCAATATCGGATTGTTGATTGACAACACTTGATGTTGAATTCAATTGTGACCGTACGCTGTTTAATACTTCCTCCACCTTAATTTTTTTCATACACTGATTATCTCCTTTACAAGGAGGTGTTATAAATTCATGAACGCATGGGCTGCAATAGGTGTTTTTATAAATGGTAATAGTATTTTCGATCCCACCATATTGTTGTGGTGAACACGGCCCGAATAAGGCTACTGTTTTAACTTTTAGAGCAAAAGCAATATGCATGGGCCCAGTGTCATTAGTGATCATCAGGCTTGCATTCGTAGTAAGTATAAGTAATTCCTTAATACTTAATTTCCCGGAAGAGTCCAACACATTTTTTTTTGCCTTTAGCTGTGATGACAGTCTTCCAACGTATTCGGTTTCATTTCCTGCTCCTATCAGAATGATTTTGTACTCCGGAAATTCAACACACATCTTATGTATCAAAGTTGCAAAATTTTCCAGATCCCATCTTCTTTCTAAACGCAGATCGGAAGCGTTAGGGTTAACAACAATATATTTTTGTAGTGTGGTATTTAATTTTTGATCAATGATCCGTGAAGTGTTATCATCGATATTTTTTGTGTTTATTGATAGTTCAGATACTATATTTTTACACCCCAGCAATCTTGCAAATTGTAAATAAGTTTGCGATATCGGAGATTTCACATTAAAATACAACATATGCGTATAGATTCCTTTACGGTACGTTTTATCATTTTTGAAAAATCCAATTCGGTTTTTTGATAAACTCATTGTTGCTATAACACTACTGTAATTCGAGTAGATTTCCAGATCAATATATACATCCGGTTTTTGTTTCCATAGTTTAAAGAGTAGGCTGGCAGTGGTTTTTAAAAGTGCGGAAATTCCTTTATCAGAAATGGTAAATACTGTATCTATCTCAGTAATATGGTTCAATAAAGCCCTATTTGATTCATTGCTAATAAATATAATACTTGCATCGGGGTAGTTTTTACGCAATGTTTGTAATAGTGGAGTTGCTTGTATGATGCTTCCTAAACCTACAAATTTACAAACGGCAATGGTTTTAATAGGTTTATTCAGAGAATGGTCTATCCGAAGTAAAAAGCCTAAAACACGGGCCAACACGTTTAATGTGTAAACCAGCGGAAGTCCGATAGTTCTGTCAATTAATATTTTAGTTTTAAAATTCAAAAATTACTTATTTGTGTTTAAACTTGTACTTAGTAGAATACAAAAAAATGTTATGTATGATCGTGCCAATTAAAATAAGATTATAACTTATATTTCTTTTTAAAATAGCTTTGCATTTCAGGTGAAAACATTTTGCTTTCACTAAGATCTGTCAAGGCACATAGCATTAATTCTTTTTTAACATTATTATTATTTCGTTTTGCCTTTACCTCTATACTGTTATACCTGCCAGGATCATTTTGTATCGATCCAATGTGTCGAAAAAAATGCTTCTCCGCAATTTTTTTGGGATCAGATAAATCAGTTTCATCAGCTAAAGTTAAAATAAATTTGTCTGTTCCTTCCTGATAAATTGTATCAAAGATATATGTGGCACTATAGGTTGGCCACTTATTTATATCACAAAGCAATAAAGTATCTTTTTTGTGAATTTCGGTATTCGGTTCAATAATGTCAATAGAATATCCATTACGTTGATATATTTTTGCATAAAAAAGTAGATGTGGATTATATCCCGAGGATACAATTTTAAGCGATTTCTGCTGATCGAATAAAGAAAAATAGTCTTTCATAAAATCACCAAAGAATAAAGCATTATAGTTCGATTCCTTTTCTTGGAAAATTGATGATCTGAATACAGATTGAACAGGCTTTGCGTAAACTGCTGAGCAAAAAAGGATAAAAATTGCTGTATGCACCCATTGACTTTGTGAATTGAAATATTTTTTTACGGCATTATAAATTTGTGTAATGATCAGCCCAATCAAAATAGCAAAAAAAGGATAAAGTGGTGCATTATACCATTCTAATTTTGTTTGCGAAATTGAAAGAATTAGTAAGTAGCAAATTAGTTGAATGAGCAAAAATACTCCCAGACTTTTAACTCTTACTTCACTTAAAAATGGAAAAACAAAAAAGGCTAAAGGGATCCAATATAACCAGTATGAAAAATGGTATTTGTTTAACAACCTCAAATAGAACCAAATATCGCCATTGTGTCCTTCATTAGTTTGTAAATACCTACCAGTAATTTCATTTTCCAATACAGCTTTTAAATAGCCCGGATTGTATATCTCCCGAAGAAAGTAATAGGATAATCCAATCATTAATCCGCCCAATGCATAAAGGTATAATTCAGGTCTTTTAAAAATTGTACGGTGTTTCTTATTCGTGATAATATAAATGAAAAGACCGGGAAGGAATAAACAACCTGCAACTCCCTTGGTAAGAATCGCAAAACCTAAAAAAAGTGAGGCAAGAAGCAAGTTTTTTCTTTTTCTGGTTTCAATATAAATATAAAACTGAGTGCAATAAAAAAAGATCCACATGGAAAGCATCGTATCGAAATCGCCATTTCTGGACACATGAAAATCAATAAATCCTATAGATGTCACTAACACCAAACCTCCAAAGAAACCTGGAAAGAAATCACTTAGATATTTCTTTGAAAACCAAAAACCATAAATGGAAATCGTAAGGGCCGCCAATGCTGATGGTAGCCGCAATGAAAAAACTGTTGTCCCGAAAAACTTCATAGAAAGGGCAGCCATCCAGATAAAAAATGGAGGTTTTGTATTCCACATATCGGGTTTTCCATCAAAATAGGTTACAATATAATTATGGTTATAAAGCATTTCAATTGCATTTATCCCATTTCTAGATTCATCCCACATTTTGGTAGATAATTTTCCCAAATT
>JAIOQD010000382.1 GCA_021413595.1 Bacteroidota bacterium
CTGATACCAATAGTGGCAATGGGGTGGGGCTTTTTTGATGATGAATCTGTTTTGGTTCAGCATTTTGCCTGGATTGGCTTGATTTTAGCGGGAGTTTATCTTGTAAATAAGAAAAAAAGCCCGAAAGCTTTGTCAGAATGAAATAATTGCTTAATTTCGTGCCCCCAGTAAAGTATTTGCTGGGATAGTATTAACAAATAAACCCATAATTATGTACGCAATCGTAGAAATAGCCGGGCAACAATTTAAGGTATCACGTGGAACTAAAGTTTACGTAAACCGCCTAGATGCTAGCGAAGGGTCCAAAGTAGAGTTCGATAAAGTTTTGTTGATCGATACTGATGGAAAAGTTCAAATTGGAACTCCTTCAGTGGATGGTGCAAAAGTAGCTGCAACAGTACTTGCCCATTTAAAAGGTGACAAAGTCATCGTATTTAAGAAAAAACGCAGAAAAGGTTACCAAAAATCAAATGGTCACCGTCAGCAATTATCACAAATTCTTATTCAAGGTGTTTTAGCTAAAGGTGAAACATTGAAAGATGAGGTTGCTTATGAGAAAAAAGCTCCAAAAGCTAAAGTTGTTGAGGTTGTTGAAGAAGTGAAAGCTAAAAAAGCACCTGCAAAAAAAGCAGCAGCAGCAGCTCCAGCTAAAAAAGCACCCGCAAAAAAAGCAGCTCCTAAAAAAGCAGCAAAATAATTTGAATTGTTTGTTTCAATTCTTAGTTCTTAATTTTTTAATCTAATAAAAAAATGGCACATAAAAAAGGAGCCGGTAGTACTAATAACGGCCGCGAATCACATAGTAAACGTTTAGGCGTTAAAATTTATGGTGGTCAATTAGCCATCTCAGGAAACATTGTTGTACGTCAGAGAGGTACTAAACACAGACCAGGAGCAAACATGGGTATTGGTAAAGACCATACTTTATTTGCTTTAGTGGACGGTACTGTGGAATTTAAAAAGAAACGTGATGATAAATCGTATGTTTCTATTATTCCATTTGCTCAAGCATAAGGTTATTTAAAGTTTTCAAAAAATCTCCTTAGCTTCATTAGAAGTTAAGGAGATTTTTATTTTTTGACTATTGATTTTATAAATTTGTGTGAATAAATTTCAACTATTATTTAAGATGAATACTTCAAAAGTAAAATTAGAACTTTTTAGGAAGATTGATATGCTTGAAGAAAGCACGTTGATGGAAGAATTGCCTTGGCTTTTATAGGATGTCAAACCTTAGAAAAATGAAAATAAAAAAAACAATTCAAATCAGCGTAATCACTTTACTTTATGTATTGCATGCAAATGCTCAAGAAACGATTACAATTAATATTGGTTCTGTAAATGTGACCGACTCGGCAAATATTCCTCACATGCTTGGAGTAATAGCAGGTCCATTGCCAAACCACAATTCAATAGCTCCTGATTTAACATCGAAATTTCAAGACATTGGTGTAACAACTATTCGTAATAATGATTATCAAGATGATAGATTGGATATGGAACGTATGTTTTTTTGTGGAACATACCCAATAAATCAATTCACGCCACAATACCCTAAGTGGGATTGTGATCCCAATAATAATTCCTATTATCATTTTACCGAAAGTGACGCGCAATTTCAAAGTTGGGTAAATGGCAATTTCCTACCTTTTTTTAGACTTGGAGGTGAAAACGGTCATATTGTCCGAAACCATGATTACAAAGGACCGCGTAGCTATGAGGAAACAAATTGGTTACAAGCAGGCTTAAAAGTGGTAAACAGGTATAATAATTTTGCAGGAGGTACCAATACCTTAAAGGGATATTTGGATATTTGGACAGAATATCCACAAAATAATTTTTGGGATAGAGACTCTCTTTCATTTAATAATTTTTGGTGTACAAACTTTGATTCATTAAAAACACATTTCCCAACATTAAAAATTGGAGGCCCTGGTTTTAACACTTACGTTTCAACTCAAATAGGTAATACTGAAATTGTAAAACCTTGGGTAGATTTATTTTTGAGAGAATTAAAATTAAGAAATCTCAAACCCGATTGGATAGGATTTCATGTTTTTAGTAACGACATACAAGATTTTTATAATGCAGCAATAAATTACCGAAAACTATTAAGAGCCGAAGCTCCTTTCGACTCGTACGCAACGGTATGGGCGGCAGGAAATTCAAGTTTTTTTCATGGAACAGAACTGATTTGTGATGCTTGGGGATTTGATAATGACCAATCTCTTTCTGCTGCAACCAGAGATTCTTTGTTCAACAAACAAAGAGGTGCGGCACA
>JAIOQD010000383.1 GCA_021413595.1 Bacteroidota bacterium
ATGGATGCAGCTAATGCCATCGCAGCAACCAGTTTAATGATTGGTGATAATTTAGAGGCGGATATTATAGGTGCACGAAGTGCTGGTCTTCACCAAGTATATTTCAACCCTTCCGAAAATAAACACGCAGAAGATATTACATACGAAATTAAAAGTTTGAAAGAATTAATTGATTTATTATAAAATTGGTTTCTAAAGGGTTAATTGATATAATATCAGCAATCCAACAGCAATATCAATAAAATGTATCTAAATTTGTATTTGTAAAAACCAATCAAAACTTGAGAGGATCAACTCAATCTGTTTTTAAAATATTTATCAATGACAATGAATAAAGTCCTATTCATACAAAACAAAATTCAATAAAATGATGACAGATAAACTATTAAAACGAGCATTGAATTTTGAATTCTTATCAGTTGAGGAAGGTGTGTTTTTATTTAAAAATGCTCCAACAGCTGATCTGATCTTTATCGCCAACGAATTAAGAAAAATCCAAAAGCCCGATGGCAAAGTTACCTGGCAGATCGACCGCAATGTAAATACAACCAACGTGTGTATTGCAAACTGCAAATTTTGTAATTTTTACCGTATTCCCGGGCATAAAGAGGCATATATCACCGATATTGAAACGTATAAGAAAAAAATAGAGGAAACCTTCCATTTTGGTGGTGATCAATTATTATTACAAGGTGGCCATCACCCAGATTTAGGTTTAAAATTTTATGTAAACCTGTTTAAAGAATTAAAAAGTTTATATCCGCAGTTAAAACTTCACACACTTGGACCACCGGAAGTAGCGCACATTACCAAGCTTGAAAAATCGACCCATATCGAAGTTTTAAAAGCATTGAAAGATGCAGGAATGGACAGCATGCCCGGAGCAGGTGCCGAAATTTTGAATGATCGTGTTCGCAGATTAATTTCAAAAGGCAAATGTACCGGCCGTGAATGGCTGGATGTGATGCGTGCAGCACATCAATTGGATATTACTACATCAGCCACAATGATGTTCGGACATATCGAAACCATTGAAGAGCGCTTTGAGCATCTTGTATTGATTCGCGAGGTGCAGAGTGAAAAACCGAAAGATACAAATGGATTTTTAGCCTTTATTCCCTGGCCTTTTCAGGATGACGGAACATTATTAAAACGTCATAAAGGCATTACTAATAATGTTACAGGAGATGAATATGTGAGAATGATAGCCATGAGTAGAATCATGCTGCCTAATATCATTAATATACAGGCAAGCTGGCTAACTGTTGGTAAAGAGATTGCGAAGCTTTGTTTGCATGCAGGTGCAAATGATTTTGGAAGTATTATGATTGAAGAAAATGTTGTATCTGTAGCAGGTGCACCGCATCGTTTTACTGCTAAAGGTATTCAAGATGCCATTGTGGACGCGGGTTTTGAAGCTCAATTACGCACTCAAAAATATGATTACCGAGAACTGCCTGCTGATATAGTGGAGCAGGTGATTAATTATTAATTAGAGTTTTGGCATTGTCTCCTTTTAATATATTACACATTACGAATTTTAAACTTCATTGGGCGTTCCACTTTCTAAAAAAGAAAGTGGCGGGCTTTCCGCTTCAATCTTTTCTAAACAGAAAAGGATTTACGCTGCAATCCCTAACGCAGCATTCTATATTGAAAAAGGATTAATTCCTACTACCTTTACATCTCAATTTTCAAGCCATCATAAGCGAGTTCAATATTGGCGGGCAACTCTTTTTGAACCTCTTCATGCAAACCTAATTGATGACTGATATGGGTAAAATAAGCGCGTTCAGGTTTTATTTCTTCAACCAATTCAATGGCTTCTTTCAATGTGTAATGCGAGATGTGA
Source organism: Bacteroidota bacterium (assembly GCA_021413595.1). Taxonomy (GTDB): domain Bacteria; phylum Bacteroidota; class Bacteroidia; order 2-12-FULL-35-15; family 2-12-FULL-35-15; genus 2-12-FULL-35-15. The sequence continues at coordinate 1,853 of JAIOQD010000383.1, forward strand.
GGCTCTCTGCGCAGTGCATTTAAGACCAATATCTTTGTCCCCCTTATTTTTTCTTTTTCAGTATCCGAAATATAATTTGCATCGGTTATGTAAGTAAAATCATTTATTCTAAAACCGAATACAGGTAATTTATAATGCATTACTTCTATTGGTAAAAAATCTACTCCTTCGATAACAGTTAATTTATTTTCTAATAAATGTAAATTAATTTCGGGTATTCCCGGATACTTAAAATCACTAAAGATATAAGCAAACTCTCGTTTGATTGCTTCCTGAACACGAGCGGATGCATACACATCCATCTTTTTTTTATTTATAAAATTGAATGCACGTATATCATCAAAGCCAGCAGTATGATCTTTATGTTCATGAGTAAAAATTACCGCATCCATATTTTTAACATTTTCACGTAACATTTGCTGCCGGAAATCAGGACCAGTATCAATAATAAACGTTTTCCCTTTTTCTTCGATCAAAATGGATGTACGTAAGCGCTTGTCTTTTATATCTGCTGACAGACAAACATTGCATGTACAACCGATGAGAGGTACTCCTTGTGAAGTCCCTGTTCCTAAAAATGTTATTTTCACAATAGATATTGAATTTTTAAAAAAATTTAACAATTTAAACAGTAGGCAATTTAATAAAATTTCGAATCGAATAATTTTCAATTTATCACCACAGCAGCTATTTTAAAATTTGAAACTATTGTTATGTTAAATAGTACTTTGTCGTATTAAGGTCATTTCGAACTTGTTTGAAAATCTCATGGAGACTGGAACAAGTCAGCATCACCCTTGTATTCTTTATACTTAACGTAACACTATTTCAATTTGAATATACAAAAAATTATATATTTTATACCCGCAAAGGAAATCTGATTATGAACTATTATTTTGCTATCTCACTAATGTTACAACTCCTTTGTACTCGTGCTTTTTCATATTAAAATCAGTAACCTTAAACGAATAAATATAAACTTCTCCTTGTGCAATTTCCGTCCCATGATTTACTCTTCCATCCCAGGGTTTATCGATGTTATCGGAAAAGAAAACCAAATTCCCCCAACGGTCAAATATTGTCATTTCGTATTTTGTAATAACAAGCCCCCGGCCACTGAACGTATCGTTTACACCATCATCATTAGGTGTAAATGCATTCGGAATATAAAATAAAAAATCCGGTTCAATAATTACAGTTTGATAGGAAGTATCCAAACAACTGAATTGATTGCTTGTAACTAACATTATTGTATATGTTCCTGTATCGGCATAGGTATGAGGTAAGGGGTTAAATGCCGATACAGTATCAGAGCCATCTCCAAAATTCCAGGTCCAAAAATTAGCACCTTCAGATGCATCTATGATTGAAATAACAGGGTTTGTAATTACAGCCGTTTGTGGGGCAACCGCAAAACCGGCATTGGGATTGGGATAAACTGTGATGTAATTATTTTTAGACAAAGTGCTGATACAACCACTATCTGAGGTAACAGTTAATGTAACGCTAAAAAATTCAGGTAAAACAACAGAGCCGTTGTTGTAACAATGATTCGGATCGCTTGCAGTATTACCTTCGCCAAAATCCCATGTCCATTGAACATTGATACCCGATGCAATGTACGATAAATCTTGAAAACCAATACACAACGGTTCGCACCCTACCGTATCATTTGCAGTAAATAACACTACAGGATTGGGATTTACAATACTTATTTTAGTAATAGAATCCAAACAACCGAAATTAGAAACAACTAATAACTGAACAGAATAGGAACCTTTTGTTGGATATAAATGTGATGTATTTTGATTATTATTTAGAGTACTGCCATCACCAAAATTCCAGGTCCAGGATTGTAAACTATCCGTATTCGGAATAGTTGACAAATCGTTAAATGTAACTATGCTTCCATCGCAAACACGTGTTGCGCTGAATTCTGCATCAGGCAAAGGATGCACCGTCACTGTTTTTGTTACTGTGTCTTTACAACTATTGTTGGTTGAAACAATTAACGAAACAGTATAGCTTCCGGGGCTTGCGTAAGTATGAGTGGTAATCGGATTTGTATCTAAAGGAGAACCGTCACCAAAATTCCAGGATACACTTGCAATACTACCAATCGAAACAATTGACTGATCAATAAAATTCATTGCCTGATTTAAACATACATCCACAAAACCAAAATTTGCAACAGGCATAGGAAATACTGTAATTGTGTCTTTCAAAGTATCAGCACAACCAAGATTGGATGAATTGGTAATCAAGGTAAGTAAATAGTTTCCCGGAGCGGCATACAAATGACTTGGACTCCACACACTTGTATTTATAGCGGAACCATCTCCAAAGTTCCACGACCAGCTTGCAATGCTGCCCACTGGAGGGTTAGCTGATGAGTTTGTGACTACCGCGGAATCAAATAAACATGTATTACTAAATAGAAATGCATTGGAAGGGGCATCAAAAACCTTTATATTAAAGTTTGCAACAGCCGAACACCCATTGGCTGTGGTGCTTACTAAAGTAACATTATACGTACCGGAAATGGAATAATAGTGCGAAGGATCTTTTGCATTACTTGTAGCACCACCGTCCCCAAATACCCATAAATAACCGGTAATTGAAGTAGAGTTGTGAACAGAAGAGGTATTATTAAAATGCACAGTATCCCTAAAACATACATCATTAAATGTAAAATCAGCAGTAGGATTATAATAAACCTGAACAGATTTTACGATAGTATCAGCACAACCAAGATTGGATGAATTGGTAATCAAGGTAAGTAAATAGTTTCCCG
>JAIOQD010000021.1 GCA_021413595.1 Bacteroidota bacterium
AATCAACTGAAGATGGCGGATTAACATGGGCACACCCTATCCGTCAGAACAATGGAAGTGCTAACACTAATGGTGCACTTGATGTTGATGTGGCAAGTGATGGTACTGTTATTGTTAATGTTAATAATAAATTATATCGTTCACCTAATGGTGATTATGGAACATTTACTTTAGTTACTACCGGACTACCTACCTCAGGTGTAAGCCGCATCGAATTTGCGATTGCCCCAAGTGACCCTAATTATATGTATGCTTTAGCTGGGAAAACATCTAATGGTTTATTGTTAGGCGTTTACCAATCTATTGATAAAGGGCTTTCATGGTCAACAATAGGTAATGGTGGCAGCTCACAATTTGAAATGTTTGGAACTGGGCAGTCTGATTATGATAATGCAATAGGTGTATTTCCAACAGATAAAACCAAGATCATTGTTGGTGGTGTTGGTATATGGTCCTGGAAACAAACAAATCCTTCAATCCCAGGTATTGGCCAATGGAGTTTAGCTGCATCGCAGAACGAAAGCCCTAATAATCCTTTTTATGTTCATGCCGATGTTCATGATTTTAAATTTCATCCGACTAATCCTGATGTATTTTTTATTGGTTGTGATGGCGGTATTTTCAGAGGTTATACCGGAAGTGATTTCGGTGACATCGTTTATCAACCTATGAACAATGGTTTTAACATCACTCAATATTATTCAATAGCCTTTGCAGGAGATGACCCATATAGAAGAGCTTTTATTGCCGGAGCACAGGATAATGGAACTAATTATATCAGCGGACATGGTAATACCACCCGAACAGCATCAGATATTGGAGGGGGTGATGGAGCAGAATGTGAAACATCTTTTTTAAGTCCGAATGTATCTTTTAGTACAGTATATTATGGTACTCTTAACCGTCATTCGGCTAAAGGAGGATACGGCAGTAGTTTTTATCCTGATAAATTTACTACTTTATTTCCTACTATAGGTAGTCAGGGATTTGCCTCATTCGTTACTCCAATAGCATTGTATGAAACTAAAACAGCAACAAACAGCCCTGATTTTTATAGATTTATCAATCAGCCTGTATCCCAAACAGTGGGCCACAAAAACCAATTCTATCAATTACATTACCGGTGCATTTGATTTTCATTTCAATACAGCTCCTTCAAGCGGAGCAACTGTAAATTTATCCTTTGATGTGATCTATGCTTCAGGGTCGAATGTGAGCATTACCCGCGCGGATTATGCTTATCCTTTGAACTTTACTACTACTTCGCAAATTGAACCCGGTGATACGTTGATGGTACCGGATCCATTCCAATCAAAACTTGCAGTTGGGTTTAATGGTACCAATGGTGTTTGGATGACAAAAGGAGCCTTAAATTTTTCAGGCACTCCGGTTTGGATGAGACTTGGAACACTTAATGGAGAAGCTGAAGAACTAGCTTGGTCAGATGATGGCGATATTTTATATGTAGGAACCTCTTCCGGTACTCTATATAGATTTTCAAATTTAGCAGCGGTAACTGATTCAACGAATGGTGATATCGGAGGAGCGAATACAACCGCAAATCCGGGTTCACCTAATCCTAACACTATTGTTGTAAAAACTCAAATTGGCGGTTTCAGCGGAAATTTTATTACCGGATTATCCGTGCATCCAACCGATGCTAATAAATTGGCGGTTTCATTGGGAGGTTATGGAACAGGAACACCTACCCATGTGTATTATTCTACCACAGCTGCAACGTGTGCTGCTTCTACAACAACAGCCAATTTTGCTGCAAAACAAGGTACAGGAGCAAGTAAATTACCTGCCATGCCGGTTTATACAGTAATGATCGAACAAAATGATCCAAAGCGTTTAATTATTGGAACTGAGTCGGGTGTTTACTCTACACCTGATATTACTGTTGCAAATCCTGTATGGAGCTCGGAAAACGGGTCGTCAAGTTTGTTTCCAAATGTTCCTGTATTTAAAATTCGTCAGCAAAGACGTGCAGGTAACGAAGTGTATAATCCTTTTGTTATATACGCAGCTTCCCATGGTCGTGGTGCATGGAAAAGTGAAACTTATTTAGGTGCTGTTGGCATTAACGAAGCCAGTGCTAATGCGTTTAAATCAACAAGCAACTCTGGAATAAGTGTTTATCCTAACCCAATGAACGAACGAGGTACAATCGCGTTTGATTTAGCATCATCTGCTGATATAACCATTTCAATTTATAGTTTGGAAGGAAGATTAGTAAAAACAATTAAAACAGGAAAATTAAATTCCGGAGAGCAAAAAATACAAATTTCAACAGAAGAGTTTTCAAAAGGCACTTACCTAGTAAGTATTGATGGAAGCGCTGTTCATGCTACTTCTAAATTTGTTGTTGTAAAATAGTTGCAGATAACAAATCTTTACGAATTTACGAATCTATTGTTAGCATTGGCATACACAGATTCGTAAATTCGTTTTTTTATTCGTTATCCGTAACCAATTAAGAAATCCTGCTCCAGTTGGTTCTGCTATTATTGGTCAAAGCAAATTGATAGGCAATATTACTATTTTCGGGGTTTTCAAGATTAGGGTCTTCAGATAACAATTCGATCGCCATATTGCGTGCTGCATGCAATATCTGAGCATCTTTTGCAAGATCGGCAATATTGAGATCAAGTACCCCGCTTTGTATTGTTCCAGACATATCTCCAGGACCACGCAATTTCAAATCAACATCAGCAATCTCAAAACCATCATTTGTCCGAACCATGGTATCCATGCGTAATTTACCATCATGACTTAATTTAAAGGAGGTCATTAAAATGCAATAGGATTGTTCAGCTCCTCTTCCAACTCGTCCTCGCAATTGATGCAACTGTGATAGGCCAAAACGTTCAGCACTTTCAATCACCATTGCACTTGCATTGGGAACATCCACCCCTACTTCAATTACAGTAGTTGCTACCATTATATTAGTTTCACCTTTAATAAAACGCTGCATTTCATAATCCTTTGCATCCGCTTTCATTTGGCCGTGCACAACACTTACATTATATTTCGGCAATGGAAATGCACGTGATATACTTTCAAAACCATCCATCAGATCCTTATAATCCATCTTTTCAGATTCTTTGATAAGAGGATATACCACATAGATCTGTCTGCCAATGGCTATTTGATCTTTCATAAAACCAAACACCCTATCCCTATGCGTATCGAAACGATGAACGGTTTGTATGGGCTTACGTCCGGGAGGTAATTCATCAATGACAGATACATCCAGATCGCCATACAATGTCATTGCTAAAGTACGTGGAATAGGTGTTGCTGACATGATTAGCATATGAGGTGATTGTGTGTTTTTGTTCCACATTTTTGCGCGCTGTGCCACCCCGAACCGATGCTGTTCATCAATCACTACCAGACCTATATTTTTAAACTGAACAACGTCCTCTAAAAGAGCATGCGTTCCAATTAAAATTTGCATCTCCCCGCTTTGTAATTGCTCATGGATCAGTCTGCGTTCCTTCACTTTTTTAGACCCAGTGAGCAATCCTACATTAATATTCAGAGGTTTTAATAACCTAGAGATCGTTTCAAAGTGTTGATTGGCGAGGATTTCAGTTGGGGCCATCAAACATGCCTGAAAACCATTATCCATACAAATAAGAATATTCATAAGCGCAACCAATGTTTTACCACTACCAACATCACCTTGCAACAAACGATTCATTTGTTTGCCCGAACCCATATCCAAACGAATTTCTTTGATCACTCTTTTTTGGGCATTGGTTAATTGGAAGGGTAAATAATTGTTGTAAAAATTATTGAAATAATCCCCTACTTTGGAAAACACAAAACCGCGAAATGTTTTTTCCCGCAAGCCTTTTTGCTTTAATAATTTAAGTTGAATAAAAAACAACTCTTCGAATTTCAAACGAAACTCTGCCTTCTTAAGCATTTCGGGGTTCTGAGGAAAATGAATTTGTTTGACAGCTTCTTCGCGTGAGAGCATTTGAAAGCGTTCAAGAATAGAATTTGAGAGGGTTTCAGGGATGTTTTTTTTGATCAACATAACCAATGATTTTTGCAAACGTGCAATACCTTTGGAATCCAAGCTTCGTGATTTTAATTTTTCGGTACTGTTATACACTGCCTGAAGAGTACTTGCAAATGTGGTGTTTTCAGCACTTACCAGATCAATTTCGGGATGTGAAATATTAAAACTGCCATTAAAAATAGAGGGTCTTCCAAACACAATGTATTCATTAGTAAGATGCGGTTTTATTTTTTCAGCAATCCATTTTGCTCCCTGGAACCAAACCAATTCAAGTGTACCTGTTTCATCAGCAAAGGTGGCAACAAATCGTTGTGTGCGTTTTACGCCAACCATTTTAGTGTTCACTATTTTTCCTCTCAACTGAACAAAAGGCAGATCTGCATTAATTTCTTTTACTTTATAAAATTTTGTACGGTCAACGTAGCGGAAAGGATAAAAAGCAAGCAGATCGGAATACTTAAAAATACGTAATTCTTTTTTAAGCACCTCGGCCTTTTGGGGACCAACGCTCTTAAGGTATTCGATAGGAGTATTTAAAAAAGTGCTAGACATCTTTGTACTGCGAATTTAAGATAAAAAACATTCTACACAAAAAACAAATCAAGTATCAGCTCCCACTCAGATTTGAGCTGTTTTAAGAGCTAAAAAATGTCAAATTAATTCTAGTTAGCTGTTATTACAATTATTCCTGTTAAAAAACATCCATTTAGGGTTTATTTAAATTTTATTCAAAATAGTTTTCAGGCTTCCCACGATTTCTCGACCGCTCTTATACAATTAAAATAATGAATTAGACAATAGCTTATAATTATTTTTAATGGGACTCAGGCTAATCGTTCGAACGTTATACTGAGCGAGCCTGTACTGAGATTTTGACAATTAAAGTATATGGGCTGACCCGCACCACACACCCTTCGACAAATCTCTGGGTGACATCACACCTTGTAATATGAAGCACCAGTGTTCATATTATTCATTATTACCTAATTCAAATAAAACAATCCCAATCTCCATCAATTATTCACTCACTGCCTCATTTAATATATTAGGAAAGTCTGTCATTATTCCATCAACTCCAAAATTCAAAAGACGCACCATATCAGGTTTCAAGTTAATTGTCCACACATGAATAAAAATATTTTTCTTATGAGCTTTCTCTATAAATTTTTTTGACACCAAGCGAATGCCGAGATAATATTCAGGTATTTGCATAGCATCTGCCTCAAAATGGAGCCGATTTAACATTCCAAATGTATTATATAAAAGATACTTTATTACTTCTTTGGAAGAAGCCCCAGTTGCAGTACTTCCCTTGGAAAGGTTTCGAAAATAGTTGATTGTTTTATAATCACTTGAAATAACTAATACCTTCTCTTCCATTTTAAATTCCTGAATCAAATCCCAAAGGACTTCGCAGGTTTTATAATCACTCTCTTTTATCTCAATGTTAAATCTAAATTGAGGGAATTCACTAAAAAGCTGCGACAAGGCAGGAATTTTCAATTCATCGTCTTTTACAGAAGTGAACAATTTCGTTTTTCCATCAATATAAAACTTACAACTTGCATCAAGCTTTTCCAAGTAAGAAAATGATTTTTCATTAACATTACCGGTTTCGTTGGTAGTGCGATCCAAAGTTTCATCATGAATAACCATGAGCTTGTTATCGCTTGACAAATGCACATCCAATTCAAGTACATTTGCTCCATTTTTTGCCGCATTGCGGAAGGATAAAAGAGTATTTTCAGGAAATTGTCCAGAAAATCCGCGATGAGCAAAATTTAATGGTTTGTCATGTTTAAAAAAAGATTTTTGCGCAATCATTTTGCTAAATAAAACTGTGCTAAAAATAATTGCCAATAAATATTTTGTGCTCATAAATGTTTTTTCTATAAATTTAATTACATCACTTTTTTACGAAAAACAAGTCCTCAAGACATAAAGATAAGATTCCAGATAGATTTGCTCTGAAAAATT
>JAIOQD010000384.1 GCA_021413595.1 Bacteroidota bacterium
GCAAGAACTATTATTGTCATGATTCCACCAAAAACAACCGATGCTTTTAATCCCATAACACTAGCAGCAAGTCCCGATTCAAAAGCTCCAATTTCGTTTGAAGAGCCGATAAATATACTATTTACAGCCGAAACACGCCCTCGCATCGAATCAGGTGTAGAAAGTTGTAAAATTGTTTGGCGTATCACCACACTTACATTATCAAAAGCTCCTGTAAGAAAAAGAAAAAATAAAGAAAGATAAAAATTGGTGGAAATACCAAATAGTATTGTTGCAAGTCCAAAAGCACCAACAGATAAGAACAAATTTCTACCAGCATTTTTGGTTGGTGGTTTATAGATGATTATAAGTGCCATAATTACGGCTCCTAAGGCTGGAACTGCACGTAAAAAGCCCAATTCCACCGAGCCAACATGTAATATCTTATCCGCATAGGCAGGAAGCATTGCCACAGCACCTCCAAACAAAACAGCAAAAAGATCCAATGTTAATGCGCCTAATATTAATTGGTGGCCAAAAACAAATTTTATTCCTGCTGATAAACTTTCTTTTAATGTTTCTTTCTTTTCCTTTTTCGGTAATGGTTTGGAAGCAATAAATAAAAACGACAGAATAGAAATCAGTATCAATATAATATTCACTTCATAAGCAACAGTAAAACTAATTGCACAGATAAAACCACCTGCTGCAGGACCTACAACAGATGCAATATGCCAAATGGTGCTATTCCAGGTGGAAGAGTTGGTATATAATGCCCTTGGAATAATTTGTGCCATAAAAGAGGGGAAGGATGCTGCTAAAAATCCCCGGATAACACCAATTCCACCTATCACTATAAAAATGGGAGTGATACCATAGGTTTGAATGATGGTGGATGTATCTAATGAAAAATAGAGTAGGGCAAAGGTGCAAATAATGAGTAAGGAGGTGAATAAAATAATAATATGCTTACGATTAAAGGAATCGGCAACATGACCTGAAACCAATGAAACAATAATAAATGGAATAGCTTCCGCCAATCCGATCAAACCCAGAGCCAACACATCTTTGGTGTGTTGATAAATTTGCCAGCCAATTATTACACCTTGCATTTGAATAGCAAGAGTCAAAAAAAAGCGAGTTGTTAAAAAGAACAAAAATTCCTTAATACGTAATGCGGCAAAGGGATCGTGTTTGATTTTTTGGATAGAATCGTGCATAAATAAACTAATACGTTTAATTGATTTGCTGTATTAACCATAATAAATGGGGCAATATCAAATGTAAACAATAAAGTCCCGTTCAATACGGGACTTTGTTGGACTTTATATAAGTTAATTAGTTGTAATCCGCAGCAATTTCTCGAGCTGGTCGAGAAAACTGTGTGTAAGCATTTTTAAAACAATTTTTCAAAATCATTATTCTTCCACTCTTTTAATGGAACAACCTACTGATTTTGTAGAATTTATTTTTACAGCTTTACCAGCTCCCAGAGCCATAATCGCATCTTTTAAAAAATGCTCTTTGGCATCATTGGCATCTTTTATATTATCATCAATGGCTCCGCGATAAGCCAATCCTTTTTTGTCGAACAGAAAAATATGTGGAGTGCGGGTAGCACCAAAAGCATTAGCCAATTCAGAGTTTTTATCTACAACATAGCTGAAATTATAAAACTGCGCTTTAGCATATTTTTTCATTTCTTCAAAAGAGTCGTCTGCATCACGTTGTGCTTCGTTTGAATTAACCACAATCACACCAATTTTATTTTTTGTTGCAAGCGTTGCCACTTCTTTTATACGTGCTTCAGTTAACTTTACGTAAGGGCAGGTATTGCAGGAAAAGATCACGAGTAAACCATTCTCTTCTTTTACATCAGTTAACGAAACTTCTTTTCCTGTAACACTCATCATTTTATGATCCGCTTTTGGTATTTCAGAACCGATTGCCAATTCCTGAATAGTAACGGTTTTAAAAGCAGTTGCAATTAAAAAAAGGGCTATTATTGATACTAATTGTAAAGATTTTTTCATTAGATCATTTTTTATGTATGGTGAATTTACAAAAAAAAATGATAATTCAACAATTGCAACCTTATTTTCTTACTTAACTTAAGGCAAATTCATGTATATTTTACTTAATTTTACTCATACTAAAACTTACAACCATAATGACAAAAGCAAAAATAAAATCTTCCAATTTAGAGTTTTTAAAACAGTTGAAGAAGAATAATAACCGTGATTGGTTTGCTGTTCATAAAGAAAGGTATTTGCTGGAGCTATCGCAAATAGAAGCCTTTGTAGATGATCTGTTGTTGGAAATGAATAAACATGATGTTATTGAAACTCTATCAGGGAAGAAAAGCCTACACCGTATTTACCGTGATACGAGGTTTTCGAAAGATAAAACACCTTATAAAAACAATTGGGGCGGTGGCTTTAAACGTGCTACTAAAAACCGAAGAGGTGGTTATTATTTTCATATTGAACCCGGCAATACTTTTTCAGCAGGAGGGTTCTGGGCTCCAGAACCAAAAGATTTAAAACGTTTACGTGATGAGTTTGCACATGATGCAACCCCTTTACGTAAATTAATAAAAAACAAATCTTTTATTAATACCTTTGGTAGTTTAGAAGGCGAACAGGTAAAAACCTCTCCTAAAGGCTTTGATGCTGATAATGTAGCTATTGACCTTATCCGTTACAAACAATTTTTGCTTGTCCATAAATTTAGCGATAAGGAAGTGTTAGCGGACGACTTTTTAAAACAGGTAAATGATACCTTTAAAAAAATGCGCCCCTTTTTTGATTATATGACGGAAGTATTAACTACCGATGTAAATGGAGTTGCAATTGACTGATCACCAAAAATTAACTGCATAGAAAGATAGCAGCTTTAAATTGTGAATAAAACTAAGTTTTTCGTTTAATAAACAAGCTACCCTTGACGTTATGACTACGTGCGCAGTTATTTCGAGCATATAAAGAAATCGGGGCTGATTCTAGTTAGCATATTAAATAAGCCTCCTATTAATCTACCAATTCAATTAATGGCTCTTTTACCAGTTCCCTTCTGGTTTTTCTTTTATCTATAGAAAGAAGAATTGCCGGAAGTAAAACTAAATTAGTTACCATGGATACCAAGAGTGTTATTGAAATAAGAACTCCCATTGCAACCGTACCACCAAAACTTGATGCTGCGAATATTGCGAAGCCGAAAAACAAAATTACAGCAGTGTAAATCATGCTTAATCCTGTTTCTTTTATTGCAATTGAAATAGCTTTTGCAGCAGGCACTGTAGATCTTTTTAATTCTTGTCTATACTTTGTTAAAAAGTAAATGGTTCCATCAGAGGCAATTCCGAAAGCAATACTGAATATTAAAATGGTGGAGGGTTTGAAACGTATCCCTAAAAACCCCATTATACCTGCCGTAATAATAAGTGGAATGAGGCAGGGTATTTTAGATAATATGATGATACGAAACGATCTGAAAAGTGCAAAGCCCAAGAGGAGTATCAGCAGGATTTCTATAATTAAACTTTCAAAAAGATTATAGAGTAAATAGTCGTTTCCTTTCAGGAACATTAAGCTATGCCCGGTAAGCATAACATCATAATCTTTGGGATTTAAAACCGAATCTATTCTTGGTTTAAGTTCGGCTAAAAGGATCTTTGTTTTTTTAGATCCAATATCAGCCATCTGAAAGCTAACTCTTGTGTATTGTTTTGTGCTGTCGATGAAAGATTTTAATCGATCTTCCTTTCCTTTAACCGTAGAATTGAACTGAGAAAGTTCATTAAGTTCCATTGCTCCGGGTAGAATAAAATATTTAGGATTACCTCCGTTATATGCCTGATATGAGAATTTCAGTCCTTCAATCACAGATAATGGTTTTGAAAATTCAGGATATTCCGAAAATATTTTTTGAACCCTTTTTATTTTATACAATAAGGTTCCATTATCAGCAAATACACCATTTTCTTTTCTTGTATTGATGCCAATTTCAAAAGGTAATACACCTTTAAAATGTTCCTGAAAAAATGCAAGATCCGTATTTACAGGGTCCTTTTGAGGCAGATCATCAACAACAAATCCATTTACATCAATTTTACTCATTCCATAAAAACAAACCAACGTAATTATTGTAATTATGGTATAAATTGCATTACGTTTATTTTGCACAATAGAATCAATATATGTTAATAATTTATTAATTCTTTTGCCTTCCAGATGTCTCATTTGCTTGGTTGTTGGAGGCGGCAAAAAACTCAAAATAATAGGTATAAGAATAAGTGTGATGATATAGGTAGCCATTACATTGATACCCGCCACAACTCCAAATTCCATAAGCATGGAACTATTAGTAAAGTAAAGCACCCCAAAGCCAATAGCCGTGGTGATATTCGCAAAAAACAACGAAACACCTATTGTTACAATCATTCTTGATAAAGCCTTCATCTTATTACGATGGAGTGCATACTCGCTTTGATATTTATTGATTAGGAAAACACAGTTTGGGATCCCTATTACCATTATTAATGGAGCAATTAAACCTGATAGCACAGTAATTTTATAATTCATTAAATGAATTGTCCCCAGCGACCATACAACGCCTATCGCTACAACAGAGATGGAATAAAAAACAGTGTTGAATGACTTGAAAAATGCCCAAAGTATGAAGGCCATTACCAGTATTGCCATTATCATAAACAATACCATCTCTCCGGAGATTTTTTCCATAAATGCTGTTCGAATATATGGCATCCCGGAATAATGCAAATCGAGGTTATGTTTTTTAGAAAAGGCATCGGCCTCGGTTTTTATTTGTTTTACTATTTCAATGCGGTGTTTTGAATTCAGGTCTTTTTTGGTAAATGTAATGGCCATAAGGCTTGCGCCAGTAGCTTTATTATATACTAATCCCTCATAAAAGGGGAGGGATTCAATTATCTTTTTGATACTATCCAACTCCAGCTGCGTGGTAGGAGCTTTAGACATAATCGGAGTAAAATCAAATTTGCTCAAACTATCATTACGATGAATGTTGTATAGCTTGGTAACAGACATTACATCTTTTATTCCACTGATATTTTTTATATTGTCGCTTAGGGAATACCAGTCTTTAAACTTTTCTAGTTCATAAAGATTACTGTCCTTCAACCCTACAACCATAACGTTACCATCTTCGCCAAACATTTTTTTGAAGTTTTCATACTCAATATAGGTAACATCATCATCCGGAAGGACTTTAGCAAAATCATACGACAGCTGTATTTTTGACGCACGATACCCCATGAAAATTGTTATAAGACCAAGAATAACAACAAATGTTATTTTGTTTCTCAAAATTTTATTTGCAAAAAATTTAAACATACCTTTTAAAGTTTAATGTAATGTTGTTCTCGTTAGGTTATTATTCTCAGTATAGTAATCATACTGAGAAACAACGCTTTATGTATAAGGGTTCCTTAAAGAATCGAGGATAAATACTTTGGTTTCGCTTTGTTTTGTTCTGTGAGGAACGTATTGTTATATTATCGTTTAAATTAATGAATTCATGAATGCTAATTTTCTAGTCATTTTTCTTTTAAAGAGGGGCTAAAATACAAAAAAATGGGGAGGGAAATGGTATAATTTTTAACCGGATTTTACTTTATTATTCACAAATAGCTAGGCATTATGTTTAAGTAACGATTTTTTTAGTGGTTCAAAACAATTTTACAAGCAAACCAGAGCATATTGCGTCCGGCTTGCTTGCAAAATAGCCTCCCAATGTATTTTGGTAGGCTATTTTACATTTTTATGAGGAATTCGTCAAATAAAATTCTAAAGAGCAATTTATTTGTATTACAAACCCGCCACTATTTTAGATTTAGGGTATTTAACACTATAGGTGAATGTTATTTTTTTAGTTTCTTTTGGTTTGATGTTCAATTTCCAGTTTAACAAACCTGAGTTCTCATCAAGTGTTGCACCTGATGATTCAACTAAAAGTATAACTAACTCTTTGTTTTGAGAAACAGGAATTTGATCTTGCAAATAAAAATTGGAAGCAGTAGATTTAGTATTCCTAACAGTAATTTCATAGGTTACTGTTTTTACTTTATCTTCCCCAATGATTTTTTCTTTGGTTTTATCTTTTTGTTTCGCACGAGTAACTACAATATTTTTGTCGCGTCCTAATGTTAGATCAAGTGTATCCGTTAAGTTATTTGGATTGATATATGATTCACCAACAAATGTTCCATCGAAGTATATATTTACATTGCCAGCCACCAGATTCAATTCATCCCAATTGGTGATTTTAGCAACTAAAAAAGCATCTTTATCCAACTTTGGTGCAGAAAAATGAGTGTACTCGGCAGCAATATCTTTTGTTTGAACTGCAACAAAGTGTTATTTGCCATCATTTGGTATAGTATATGGCAATTTTATTTCATATTCCACATTCGTGAAATTTTCTTCAGTTGTGATATAATCCGAAATTGGTTTGGCTTGCACTTCTTCCATTACAGCTCCTGCCTTATCACTATTGTAATCGGCTACTGATTCAGAAGTTTTACTCACTGATGAAAGAGTTTCCGATCTGCTCTGAACCGGAGAAGGATAACGATATGGATTTGGATTGTAAAAACTCAACCACCATGTGTTCAAAAGTGGTTTTACATTACTCTGATTAGGATTAGCAGTAGAGAGTGTTAATTTAACATCATTCCAATCAATGCCTGTATTTTGAAAAACCTGTGCCTTGTATGTCAATTGCATTGCTCCGCTTGCACCTTTTGCACGTAAATCATACGAAGGACTCCAGCCAGCACCTTGTAACATATAATTAATATTAATGCTTCCGGTAGCAATAGCATCAGCGGATACCGTAACAATTATCTGGTATTTTGTTTCGTCTTTTACCACTTCACCTGTGTTTGCATTATAGTTTTGTAATAAAACCAGATCATTTTGCATACGTTGTTTTTTATTATTTACACGATACTCTTCTTTTTTCAATTTTAATAATTCGGAATTGATATTACTTAATCTTTCGCGTAAGTATGAAATTGATTCTTTCACTAAGTTAAGAGTGTCTCTTTTTGTTTCACCCTTTATTAGTCGATTATTCAACAAAGCATTTTTTTCAATATTTAAAGCATCTCTGGTGGTGTAGATCTCTTCCAGATCAAAACCGATCATTACTATTGAATCCTGCAAAAGTTTAATGTGTCGTAGATTTTTAGGACTTTGATAACAAAATTACCAGTACCGCCAGACTGAATACTGCGGTCATCAATTCCAGCTTCAAGATTTTCAAACACCAATGTTGTAATACCTATGCTAACATTTACAGCAGACGATCGGTACACCTGAGCACCATTTGTAAAAACCGTTACACTTTCAATTTTTGATTTAATATTTTTTTCGGTTGCACCTGCTAAGAGATTCGTTACTGAAGTAAATAAGCAGAAGCCAATGATTGTTGCTATCATTCTTCTTTTTGAAAAATTAATAGTGAATGAACCTGTTTTCATAAATTTATTTTTATTAGTTAATAATTGAAGGATTTAGAAGTCTTTTGATAATGAGATGCAAATTCTTTTGTAATTCCATAATAAACGAAAAAAAAATATAATTTGATAAAATGGTGAGTAACCATAAAAATCAGAAATTACAATGGAAGTTCAGAATTACAACTAAAATTTTTACAAGATACTTAAAATAGCAGAACGCAAACCTTCCCATAGATTATTCGAAGCTATTAAAACAAAAAAAATGTATTTTTGTAATTACACGATGAACTCTACAAAGTTAAATGATCTGGATGATTTAGAATTGGTTGCCCAATACAAGCAATCCAATGATTCTTCTTTTGTGGGAGTGCTATTTCAGCGTTATACACATTTAATATTTGGCGTATGTGTTAAATACCTGAAGGATGCGGATGATGCGCAGGATGCAAGTATGCAAATTTTCGAAAAGCTCTTAGTGGATTTAAATAAACATGATATTCAGCAATTTAAAGCCTGGTTGCACATGGTTTGTAAAAATTATTGTCTGATGCAATTGCGTTCAGGTGCTACTAAGCTTAAGCATGACAGGGAAATGCATAAAGATTTTGCTGGATTTATGGAATCCGATCATGAATTGCATCTTACAGTTGAAAACTCGAAAGAAATTCAATTAACGCACATGGAAGATTGCATGAAAGGCCTCAATGCAGAGCAAAAACTTTGTATTGAATTGTTTTTTTTGCATGAAAAAAGCTATCAGGAAGTAACTGAAACCACCAATTTTACAATGAATAATGTAAAAAGTTACATACAAAATGGAAAACGAAATTTAAAGAACTGTATTGAATCACGTGTAAAGTGATGATTATAAAAAATGAACGATTCATTAAAACATAAAATATTTATTGAAACAGATTGTATTTCGATGCAAACAATGTTTGATTACATTGATAAAAAACTCAGTGCAAAGGAAAGCCATTCTGTAGAAAAACATTTACTTCATTGTGAATTATGTTCTGATGCGTTGGAAGGATTGGAGCTTAACACAAAC
>JAIOQD010000385.1 GCA_021413595.1 Bacteroidota bacterium
TTAAACATGGATATTATGGGAACCGGTGATGATGGTATTACTGTGGTAAATGGTTCAGTTTTTAAGGAAGAATTTGACAATTTGGTGAAAATAAATGAAAAAAATAATTTTATCAAAAATGTAAAAATAAGAGGGAAGGCTGCCAATAGCGACCATTATTTTTTTTCAGAAAAAGGTGTAAAAGCATTTTTTATCTATACCATGGGTGGAATAAATGCATATCATGATATTTACGATAGACCAGAAACATTACCTTTGAATGAATTTGAGGATCTGTTCAAATTGATAATGTCATTTAGTGCCTATCTTCAAAATTAATAAAAGTGAAAGACGTTTTAAAAAGTATGTTTATGAAATTTGTTCAGCAAAAAATAAAATCGTAGCAGGATTAATTCCCCCTTGAAAAGGGGGGTAGGGGGGATTAAAAGTGTAAGTTATTAAATAGGTTAAATTCATAAACCCATCCCATTGAAAAAAGCTTTCGTAGATTATAATTTAAATTTAAAATCGAATTCGCGCCTGTTAAGGAATAATTCTACTTTATCAGAAGTACTTTTGTGGAAAAAATTACGCGCTGGAAGTATGATGGGGTTCAAATTTAACAGACAAAAACCTCTTGGAAATTATATTGTTGATTTTTATTGTAAACCATTAAATTTGATTATTGAAATTGACGGAAGTAGTCACGATAATAAATATGAAAAAGATTGTTATCGCCAGAATGAGTTAGAAAAACTAGGACTTACCGTTTTAAGGTTTACAGATTTACAAGTGAAAAAGGATATGAATAATGTAATTAGAGGAATTGAGATTTGGGTTAATGAAAACAAAAAAACCCCCCTAGCCCCCTTTTTAAGGGGGAATGAATTCATAGGTAAAAACAAGAACTCAGCTCAAAGATGAAATGCCGAATAAAAAAAACACATGAAACTATACATTGTACCTACACCTATTGGAAACCTTGAGGATATTACACTTCGTGCGATACGAATTTTAAACGAAGTAGATCTGATATTAGCGGAAGACACTCGAAAATCTGGCATTCTTTTAAAACATTTGAATATTACAAAAAAGATGTTTGCACATCACATGCACAATGAGCATAAAACTGCAACAATGATTGCAGAGCGCATTGCAAGTGGTGAAAGCATAGCATTGATAACAGATGCAGGGACTCCCGCTATTTCTGACCCCGGATTTTTATTGGTACGTGAATGTATAAAAAAGGGAATAGAGGTTGAGTGTTTGCCCGGTGCAACGGCATTTGTACCTGCATTGGTAAATTCCGGTTTGCCAAGTGATTCATTTTGTTTTGAAGGTTTTTTGCCTCAAAAAAAAGGACGTCAAACAAAAATTAAATCCTTATTAAATGAATCACGCACGATGATTTTTTATGAATCTCCACATCGATTGATTAAAGCACTGGAGCAGTTCATAGCGTTTTTTGGTGCTGATAGAAAAGCTTCCGTTTCTCGTGAACTTACCAAGATGTTTGAAGAAACAAAACGTGGTACTTTGCAGGAAATATTGGATTATTTTAAGGACAAAACAATTAAAGGTGAAATTGTGATTGTATTGGAAGGTAACAAAAATTAATTTTACAATTTTTAAATTGTGAAGTAGCAATTGGCAGCTTGCATAATTGCCTACTGTAAAATTGATTTTTATTGCCAAAGCAAAATTGTAAAATTGAGTTAAATGGAATACATGCTAAATAAAACCGGAGCCCCTCCCGGAACAATTGTGTATAGTGGAAAAGATACTACCGAGAAAGTAAGGATCACTCTCATTGAATATAACGAGACCCAATTTATTGAAAAAAATTTTTATGATTTTTCAGAATGTTTGGAGTCCGTTGATCCAAACATGGTAAAGTGGATAAATGTTGATGGAATACACAAGGTTGAACTAATTGAAGCGATAGGCAAACATTATAACATTCACCCCCTCACCCTTGAAGATATTGTTAATACAAACCAGCGTTCAAAGTTCGAAGATTATGATAGTTATGTAGTATCGATTATGAAAATGATCTATTACGATGGCGAGATCCGTTCCGAACAGTTAAGTGTTATTTTAATGGAGGGCTTGGTTATTTCATTTCAGGAAATAGATGGCGGTGATGCTTTTGATCTGATACGAAACCGTATTCGGCAAGGGAAAGGGCGCATTCGTAAGGTTGGTGCTGATTATTTGGCCTATGCTTTATTGGATGCCGTGGTAGATTGTTATTTCACTATTCTTGAAAAATTTGGTGACAGGATAGAGTTATTGGAAGAGGAGTTGATGGAAGAGCCCACAAAAGAAACCCTGAAACAGCTTCATCACATGAAACGCGAAATGATTTTTTTACGTAAGGCTGTTTGGCCAATGCGCGAGTTAATTAATAATTTAGAACGTAGCGAAACTGAATTAATAAAACCAAGTACAGATATTTATTTAAGGGATTTACATGACCACGCTGTAAGAGTAATTGATACTGTTGAAACTTTCCGCGATTTACTTTCCGGCATGATGGATATTTATTTATCCAGTGTTAGCAATAGGATGAATGAGGTTATGAAAGTGTTAACCATTATTACCACCATTTTTGTTCCGGTTACTTTTATTGTTGGGGTATATGGTATGAATTTCGATTTTATGCCCGAACTACACTCCAAATGGGGGTATCCGCTAACGTGGTTTGTAATAATTATTACGATAGGATCCTTATTGATCTATTTTCGAAGAAAGAAATGGATGTAGTTTAAAGCAATGAAACAATTTTGCAATTTCTCAGTAGTCAAATCTATTTAAAACAATGAACCAATTTAACAATTTATCAGTAGGCAAATCTTTATCCTGCTGCCAATTGAATAATTGCCTACTGTATAAATTGCAAAATTGATCAATTGCCTTCTCTTTTCTCCCTGCTCTTTTTATAAATTTTCACAGCAAACATCAATGTAATTGCAAAGATCACAAAGCCAAGCATCCCCCAAACCCAGCCGGTATTGCTTCGTAATTCAATTAAAAACACAATGGCAACTAAAAACACAGTGGCCAACTCATTCCATAACCTTAATTTAAATGAGCTGTATTTTACAATATCGGATTGTAATTGTTTGAACATCGCATGACACTGAATGTGATAGGAAATAAGGCCACCAACAAAACAAAGTTTAAGAATAAAATATCCTTCTGATAAAAAATAGGGGTTAATCCAAAGTAACCAACTTCCAAATACAAGAGTTAAGATCATTGAAGGCCAGGTAATTCCATACCAGAGACGCTTCTCCATTAGTTTATATTGGGTTTGTAAAATGCTTTTCTCAGGTTCTGATTTTGTTTCCGCTTCGGTATGATAAATAAATAAACGTACAATATAAAACAGTCCGGCAAACCAGGTAACAATAAAAATAACATGTAAGGGTTTGATATATTGATAAAAATTTTCCATTTCGTTAATTTTTCAACGAAGGTACGAATCAATACAACATAATATGATTACGGATAACGAATCTGTACCAGCTGTTTTTTGTATATAGATTCAAATGTCGTTTAGTTAAGGAAAAAAATCAACCCTCAGTCTTCGACAATCTCTGACTGACAGCGCGCTGGTCATATTGAGCCTGTCGAAATATGTGTGATGGCATCTTAACTAAACGACATTGATATAGATTCGTAAATTCGTTTTTATTAGTTATCCGTAACTTTAGTACCTTTGCAAAAAATTTTTTATGAAATCGAAAACGCCCAAAGAATCATTAACAATACAAACTCAGGTAGTATTACCCAACGACACCAATGTAATGGGAAACTTATTTGGTGGGAGGTTGCTTCAGTGGATGGATATTGTAGCTTCTATCTCCGCTCATCGCCATTCTAAACGTGTGGTGGTTACAGCTTCTGTGAATAATGTGTCTTTCAATAACCCAATTCTGCATTCCAGTATAGTAACGCTAGAAGCAAAAGTGTCAAGAGCCTTTACATCATCCATGGAAATTTATATAGATGTTTGGGTTGAGGATCATGTTAGTGGTGTAAAAATGAAATGTAACGAAGCTATTTATACTTTTGTTGCTGTGGATCAAAATGGTTCTCCATTACATGTGCCTGAACTGGTCCCCGAAACGGAGGAAGAAAAATTCCGATTCGAAGGCGCTTTGCGTAGAAGGCAGTTGAGTTTGATTTTAGCAGGTCAAATGAAACCGGAAGATGCAAACGAGTTGAAGGCCCTGTTTGCTCCTGCCAATTCCTGATAAATTGAACCGAAAAAGCATATAACTGCTTATTTATCAAAACTTTACAACCTAAAGTTAAATCCTTGTGTTTTTTAATTAAAAACATCAAAAAAAGGCTGAAACGGCTCGTAGCCCTGACTTTTACATTATTGCTTGCCCAAAATGTAAAAGCATCGCATATATCAGGCGCAGAAATAACATATAACTACATTGGGAATAACCAATATCGAATTAATCTGAAATTATACTGGGATTGTACTGATGGTTTTGATCCTGGCGATCCTCAAACAATTGATTTAACGAGTACGTGTGGAGGCAATCTTAGTCTTTCTGTTGAACAAACAAACCTTGGGGGGACCGATATTTCACAGCTATGTACCAATGCGTTAAGTACTTGCAGCGGTGGAACCACTCCGGGTATGAATATGAATGAATATACTGATACAATTACCTTGTCGCCATGCGATACCTGGACTATGAGTTGGAATAGCTGTTGTAGAAATCAGGTTATTTCAAACCTTCAAAATCCTGATAATTTTGGTATGTATGCAGAGGCGATATTAAATAGCGTAACCGGGCCAGGTAACAACTCCCCTTATTTTACCTCTCAACCTTTACCCTATTTGTGTGTTAATCAGGCAATTTGCTATAATTTTGGCGTAGTAGAAGAAGATGGCGACTCGTTATACTATTCGTTAGTAAATGCAATGGAAGCCGGAGCATCTAATTTACTTTATAATACAGGTTATACTGCAATAGCGCCAATCCCCGGAATTACTATTAACCCTAATACCGGACAGATCTCCTTTACCCCTACCACTGTTGGGAATTTTGTGGTTGTAGTGGAAATTGCAGAATATACACCTGCGGGTGTTTTGATTGGAACGGTAATGCGTGATATTCAGTTTGTTGTGTTTAATTGTGGCAACCAAACCGTAGGTTGTGCTGATGGTACAATTTCCGGTTTAACCGGAACAGCTGCTCAAACCGGACCTTATACCTTAGAGATGTGCGAAGGTTCTATCTTCACATTTGATATAACCTATAATGATCCAAATGCAGGAGATAGTTTATCGATTATTTCGAATCTTGCAATTGTTCTTCCCGGTTCGATTATTACCACCTCCGGAGTAAACCCTTTGGTGGCAACTATCACCTGGACAGCACCCGCAGGTACAGCAAATACAAATACTTCATTTAGTGTTACTGTGAAGGATAATGCCTGTCCCGTTCCTGGTCAACAAACATTTGTTTATGATATCAATGTATTAACACGAACACTTGCCGGTGCAGATCAAATAATTTGTGGTAACCAAACAGCTGCGCTGAATGGTACTGGTGGTACTATCTTTACCTGGAGTGTTATTAGCGGACCTGCAATGGCGGTAGGTAGCAATTTTTCATGTAACCCTTGTGAAAATCCCATTGCATCACCAGTTTCAACTACAACGTATGAAGTGGTTAGTGATTTAAGTGGAACTTGTTTAAATAAAGACACTGTTACCGTAACTGTTGTACCGGATTTTTCTTTTTTAACAACTCAAACTACCGACACCCTTTGTTTACAACAACTCGTTTCTTTGAATATAGCAGGAGCTCCTGCAGGAGTTTATACACAATTATGGTCTCCTTCCACCTATCTTAATGATGTTACAGTTGCAAACCCTGTTGCAACTATCACTGTTCCGGGTACTTATAGTTATTATGTTAAAATTACAAGTCCTTTTGGTTGTGTAAAAAAGGATACTACAGCTGTAACCGTATTGCCGGAGATCAGAACACGTATCGGCACCGATACCACATTGTGTCTTTCTCAAAGTACACAATTAAATGCAACCGGTGGAGCTACATTTACCTGGAGTGTTATAAGTGGGCCACCAATAGTAGTGGGTACCAATTTTTCGTGTAACCCTTGTGCAAATCCAATTGCAACACCAAGCGACACCACAATATATCAGGTAACTAGCAATTTAAATGGTACTTGTATTAATAAAGATACCGTTACCGTTACTATAGTGCCTGATTTTACAATTTCAATAACACAAAGCGAAACCATCACCTGCCTATTGCAGCCGGCAATACAGTTAAATGCGATAGTGTCTCCTTTAGCAAGTTATTCCTATCAATGGGATTTAAATTCATCTTTAACCAACTACACAATCCCAAATCCACTTGCGAGCACGGCCGTTCCCGGTACACATCTTTATATTGTGAGTGTTTCAAGTCCATCAGGTTGTGTTAAAAAAGATACTGCCCAAATTATAATTACTCCAAGCTATACTCCTGATCCAATTGCTTACGGATCTGATTCGGTAGTTTGTACCGGTGATACCGTTCAACTTGGTGTGACTTTCGGGACTTCAATTCCTTCTGTTTGTGGGATCAACCCGGTTGGTTGTGCAGCTACATTGTCCGGAGTGGTTGGGACGGCAACAACAGCAAACACAAATACTCAATATCCGGCTCCTTATGGTAATTGGTATAAAAATGCAAAACATCAGTTTTTATTCAAAGCCTCAGAATTAATAGCTTCGGGTATTACAGGCGGCAAAATAGATCAGTTGGATTTTAATGTTACACAAATTCCAACAGGAGCATTAACTACCTATCATAATTTTACCATCAATATGGGCTGTACCAATCTTACAGCTCTTACGAATTGGGTTCCGGGCCTGTTTAATGTATATACGCCTAAAAATCATTCAGTTATAGTTGGCTGGAATGTTCACTCATTTGATAATGCTTATGAATGGGATGGGATTTCAAATGTTGTTGTGGAAATTTGTTTTAATGAGATCCCTTTGGGTACTACCTATACAAATAACTGTATTTCTCCTTATACCACTACATCATTTAATTCCGCATTGTATGATAATGACGACTTTACAGCAATGTGCCCGAGTTTAGCTGCACCCACAACAAGTAACAAAAGACCGAATACACAATTTCATTACTGTGGTGGTTCACCCGATTCAACGAAATATACCTATAGCTGGTTTCCTCCTACTGGTATAATCAATACGAATGCACAATATACAGGAGCTGTTATAGCGGGACAAACCCAATATTATGTAGTTGTTACAGATACACTTAGTGGTTGTTTAGATACTGCTTATTTTAATGTGGCAGCTACTGCACCAACTCCACTTACTGTTTCTGCAGGAAGTGATGTAACTATCTGTCCTGGCGTAACCACAACACTTACAGCAACAGGGGCAATGTATTATACTTGGAGTCCTCCTACAGCTTTATCAAGCACAACTACTGCAATCACAAACGCAAATCCAACATCAACTGTTACATACACAGTTACAGGAGACGGGGATTGCTCAACAGGCCCGGCTACAGCTACCGTAACCGTTACAGTGCCTACCGGACAAACACTAGCGATAGATGCAGGACCCGACCAGGAAGTATGTGGCACCGATCCTTTTAATTTGAGTGCAGCTACTACCGGTGGATTGGCGGGAAATACGTACGCCTGGACATTGGTATCTGGAACTGCAGGGGACAGTATTCACAATCCGAATTCAATAACCGCATTTGTGAATCCTACAGCAGAAAACACTAATACTTATCAGATAACCGTTACAGATACATGTGGTAATACAGCATCTGATATGGTGATTATTAATGTGCTTTTAGCGTGTAAGTTAGAGATACCAAATGTGTTTACTCCTAATGGGGATGGAACTAATGATTATTTCCTTGTTTCCGGTGTTGGTTTGAAATCATATTCTGTTTCCATTTTTGATCGTTGGGGAAAAAAGGTGTATGAATCAACCGATGTGAAACAAAACTGGGATGGTAAGAATGTAGATGATGGAACTTTTTATTATGTAATAAAAGCCGAATCAAACGCAGGAAAACTTTTTGACGAAAAAGGTTATCTTCTTAGAATAGGGAAATAGGTAGCATTGTTCTTCCGAAACTTTCCTATGTTTTTTCTGAATATATTATAAATGGGTGACACTTAAAACTTGAGGCCCTCAGGTTGGTGTTATCCCGGAATGTGCAATATGTGCCCATTGCTAAACATTCAATATTTCTAATCCAATTTATAATATATGAAAAACCATTACCTCATTTTATTTATTTTCATTCTTAGTATTTCGAAAACACTGTCTTATGCACAGCCCTCCATTTCCTCCTTTGCACCTTCCTCCGGTCCGGTAGGTACAGTGGTAACCATAACCGGAACAAATTTTAATACAACACCTACAAATAATATTGTATTCTTTGGTGCAACGCAGGCTACAGTAAATGCAGGTACTACAACAAGTTTAGATGTTACTGTTACTGTTGGTGCTACCTATCAGCCGATATCAGTATTAGATATTACAACAGGTTTAGTAGCTTACTCCAAACAACCATTTAGTGTTACATTTACTTGTGGTGGCGGTATAACACCTAATTCATTTGCCGAAGGCATAGATTCCGTTGCCGGGCTTTCTCCCCGTACTGTTTGTGTAGGTGATTTGGACGGAGATGGAAAAGGTGACCTTATAATAGGGAATCAAGGTTCCGCTATAATTTCAGTTTTCAGAAACACTAGCACTATTGGGCTAATTTCCTTTGCTCCGAAAGTGGATTTTAATCCTGGAGGAATCGACCCTTTTAGCATTGAAATTGGTGATTTAGATGGAGACGGCAGACTTGATATAGTTTTAGTTAATTATAACTCCAATGCAATTTCAATATTCAGAAACACAAGTACAATTGGAACTATTTCCTTAGCCACAAAAATAGATTTTATAACAACGAATTATCCGATGAGTGTTTCTATTGGTGATTTGGATGCAGACGGGAAACCTGATCTTGCCGTGGGATGCTGGTATCTCAACTCTGTCCCTATATTAAGAAACACAAGTACAATTGGAACCATTTCATTTGCACCAAAAATTGACGTTGCTTCTGGGTCCCTTCCTTTGAGTGTTTTTATTGGTGAATTGGATGGTGATAACATGCCTGACCTTACTGTGGTGAATAATAGCTCCAACAACGTTTCAGTATTTAGAAACACAAGTATAAATGGTAGTATTTCATTCGCTACAAGAATCAATTATGGGATGCTAGACCCAAGAAGTGTTTCGGTAGGCGATTTGGACGGGGACGGGAAATCGGAAATTGCTGTAACTGGTCGTTACAACAGTATTTCAGTGTTAAGAAATAATAGCACAATTGGTTCTATTTCCTTTGAAGCGAAAATAGATTTCGGAACAGGGGCAAATCCCTATATTGCTTCAATGGCTGATATGGATGGTGACGGGAAAACCGATTTTGTGGTGGGAAATGTAGATGACAATACTGTTTCAGTATTGAGGAATTTAAGTACCATAGGAAATCTTTCCTTTGCTGGTAAAGTTGATTATGCAACTGGCGGGGGGCCTTATAGTGTTTCGCTAGGCGATATTGATGGTGATGGAAGGCTTGATATTACTTCTGCAAATAATTTTTCAAATACAGTTTCAGTATTAAAGAATCAAGTCTTTATTGAGCCAACAATGACAAGTTTAACTACAGCAACTATCTGTAGTGGGGGGATATTGAGTATTCCATTAACAAGCGATATACCAGCTACTTATGAATGGTTATCTAACGATAACCCAAATACATCGGGAGAAAGCACGGCAAGCCAAACAACAAATACGTTAAGTGATATCATAACAAATAACACCACATCCGCTCAAACGGTAACTTATACTGTTACTCCTACTTCTTCGACAGGCTGTGGTGTGGGTATCCCTCAAACACTAGTGATAACAGTAAATCCTGCACCAATTATGACCAATGCAAGTATAGCAAGCGTCTGTAGTGGAGGTAACTTAAGTATTCCATTAACGTGCAATATACCTGCTACCTATACGTGGCTCGCAACGGATAATATAAATAGCATAGGTGAGAGTACAACAATTCAAACAACAAGCACGTTAACTAATACAATAACAAATAATACCAATACTATTCAAACGGTAACATATACTGTAACTCCAACAGCACTTACAAGCATGTGCTTTGGAACACCGCAAACATTAGTGGTTACAGTTAATCCTACTCCAATTTCCAATGCCGGAAATGATTTAACAATTTGTTCAGGAATAGCAGGAGGTATAGGCGCTACAGCGGTTGCAGGAAACACCTACTCATGGAATCCAAGCTCAGGCTTAAGTGATGCCACTGTTTCTAACCCAGCTAATTCAACCGTTAACAATGGTAGTACACCAATTGTAACTACTTATACTATTTCAACAACAATTACTGCTACCGGCTGTCAATCCACAGATATTTCAGTAATAACAATAAATCCGCAACCGATATTAACAATTACTAATGCTGTTCCGGTGTGTTTTCCAAATACGGTTGATATTACAGCGAGTGCTGTAACTATCGGAAGTACAGGTGGAGGAGTATTATCCTATTGGACAGATGCAGTTGCAACAAATTCTTTATCATCACCAAATGCTATTGTAGCAAGCGGAACAAATTACATAAAAGTAACGGCTGTTGGTGGATGCACCGATATTAAACCAGTTACCGCAACAGTAAATCCCTTGCCAATTTCCAATGCCGGAAATGATTTAACAATTTGTTCAGGAATAGAAGGAAGTATAGGTGCTACAGCGGTTGCAGGAAACACCTACTCATGGAATCCAAGCTTAGGCTTAAGTGATGCAACTGTTTCTA
>JAIOQD010000559.1 GCA_021413595.1 Bacteroidota bacterium
TTCGACAAAAGCTCAGGATACATTCTTCTCTGAAGAATAAATTTCACAAAAATCCTTTCCTTTCGTTCTTCAGAGGAGAACGAAAGGAAAGATTGAAATGAAAAGCCCGGCTCTTTCTTGTTTAAGAAAGGGGAACGCCCAAATGAAACTTTAGGAATATTTATAAATATCTAATAATCATGAACTAGATCCACCCCTTTAAAACGAAAAAAGCCCCGATCTTAATAGAACGGGACTTTTCTGGTAAATTATAAATGAATATAATTATGCTAATTTTACATTTACAGCATTTAAACCTTTTTTACCTTCTTGTACTTCGAAAACTACCTCGTCATTTTGACGGATTTCTTCTTTCAAGCCAGACACGTGTACAAAAAACTCTTCTCCAGAATCATTTGCCTTAATGAATCCAAATCCTTTTGTTTCATTAAAAAACTTTACAGTTCCATTTTTCATTTTAATAATAATTGTTTTGATTAATAATACTGCAAAGATAAACTAAAAAAATGAAATGAGCAGCAATTCTTAGCTATTTATTCGCCAAATTAATGAAAAAACTATTAAAGCGCCTATAAACAGGGCTTGTTCTGAAACGACAAAAAAGCACATTTTTCATTCTTTTTTAAAATTTTGCCCGATTTTGATCTTTTTTATACAAAAATCACTTGCTTCCACCTAGGCATTGAAATGAAATAAACTATACATTTTGACTTGTACTTTTGCCCTTTTTCCGCGTTGCAAAAACTTTAAATAGCTATGGCTATTTGCAGTTTTCGCGCCTTGAAAAAGAACAAAATTACTGCGTCAATTCTGTACACTTTATTTCATATCAAAGCCTTAATTCTTTCAATGCTATTTGTGCCGGCTCAAACTTCGGATCAATATCCAAACAAGCCTGAAAATCTATTGCTGCTTGCTTAACATCACCTTTAGATTGATAACAAACACCGCGTCCATAATAGGCTTGTACATACTTAGGAGCAATATGTATGGCTTCTGTAAAATGGCTGATTGCAAGGTCATACTTTTTAAAATTCACCAACTGTATTACCCCACTATTATAATGGGCATTTTTATTGCTTGGATCAATTTGTATGAGATTGGAATAGGTTTCCAATGCGTTGGTCCATTGTGCCATATCTTGATAGCATTTTCCTAAATTATACCAGGCCTCTGTACTATTACCATTTATTCGAAGGGCATTTTTATAATACTGTATCGCTAATGGATTTTTTTGCGCTGCACATAATATCCCTAATTGAATATATGCATTATAAAATTGCTGATCCTGTTCCACAGCCGTTTGCATACTTGAGATCGCTTTGGCAGTATCCTTCAGCTCCTTATAATTCATTCCTTTCATGAAATACGCCTTTGCATTGTACTGATTTACCTTCAAAGCCATATTAATATATTTCATCGATTGCTCATTTTTACGAACGTATAAATACAACTCGGCTAATTTGAGCATTGCATCTACATTTTTACTATCAAGACTGATACATTTTTCCAATGCTATTTTGGCATCTCCGGTTCGGTTGGTAACAAAATAAAGATCCGAAAGTGTTATAAAATATTCTGCTTTTGAACTGTCAATTTTCAGCGCTTTTGTCATATCGCCAAAGCTTTCATTGTATTTTCTTTTATCAAAATAATACTTAGCACGTTTATGGTATAGATCGGCATTATCGGGTTGCTCAAGTAATTGAGCAGTCAGTTGTTTCAACTCTTCGGGAGTATTTTGAGAAGTTGAATCCGCTTTTTTTGTTTCGGAAATGGTGTTATCCCTCCCACAAGATGTTAGGATAGTTATACCGATCAAAACTGATGATAAAAAATAAAAAAATGATCTGATTTTCATATAACAAAAGTAAATAAAAAATGTCATCTCTTTTAGTAATGTATTATATACACTGCTTATAGAGATGACATTATAAAAGTATTATTTATTTCCACATCCCTCCTCCCCTCTCCAACTGAAGAGAGGCCTGGGTGAGATATTTATTTAGCAGCAACTAATTCAAGTGCTACTTCAGTTCCGCTGTTTAATGCTTCTCTGATCTTGAATTCAATTTCTTCCGTTAAATCAGGATTATCATTAAATAAGGACTTCACAGAATCACGTCCCTGACCTAATTTAGTCTCACCGTAACTGAACCATGAACCGCTTTTTTTGATAATATTGTTTTCTACACCTAAGTCAACGATCTCACCTACTTTAGAGATCCCTTCGCCATACATGATGTCAAATTCCGCCTGACGGAAAGGAGGAGCTACTTTATTTTTAACAACTTTAACACGTGTACGGTTCCCTACCACAGCATCGCCATCTTTAATTTGTCCGATTCTGCGAATATCCAAACGTACAGAAGCATAGAATTTTAGAGCGTTACCACCTGTTGTAGTTTCAGGATTACCAAACATTACACCAATTTTTTCACGTAATTGATTGATAAAAATACAGCAACATCCTGTTTTGCTTATCGTTCCTGTTAATTTACGCAACGCCTGAGACATTAAACGAGCATGTAAACCCATTTTTGAATCGCCCATTTCTCCTTCAATCTCACTTTTAGGAACCAATGCAGCTACGGAGTCAATTACAATAATGTCGATGGCTCCGGAACGAATCAAATTTTCAGCAATTTCTAATGCTTGCTCACCATTGTCGGGTTGAGATATTAATAGATTTTCTGTATCCACGCCTAATTTTTCAGCATACGTGCGGTCAAATGCGTGCTCCGCATCAATAAAAGCAGCAATACCACCTGCTTTTTGCACTTCAGCAATAGCGTGTAATGTTAAAGTTGTTTTACCGGATGATTCCGGACCATAAATTTCAATTACTCTGCCTTTAGGTAAACCACCTATGCCTAAAGCAATATCCAATGATAAAGATCCTGTAGGAATTACTTCTATGTTTTCAGCCGGTTTATCCCCCATTTTCATGATGGAACCTTTACCATACGTTTTCTCTAATTTATCGAGTGTAAGTTGCAAGGCTTTTAATTTTTCCTTGTTGATCTCTTTTGCTTTATCAGCAACTTTAGTCCCTTTTGCTTCTTTGGTTTCTTTGCTCATTTTATTTGGTTTTATATTGTTGAATTAATTGTTTTTTTTTATATCGATTTATTAAAAGTTTTTCGGTATCAGCTACATCGGTCAGATAAAATTTACCATCGGCCGACTCCATTTTCAGTTGACTACAATCTGTAGCCAACTGACTACCCTCCGCTTTTAGCCTTGCTTTTTAAGAGACTCCAATATTTTCTTGAATTAGGACACTTGATACGATGCACAAAACTTCATTTAAGCACTGAAACTGCTTTTTTTCCAAACGCCCGTTATGCCTATTGCTTATCGTCATTTTATTAATTTCTCCCAAATTATTGTTGCGATTGTCGAGCCTATGACACCCAATATTATTGCAACAACTGATGAAATAATTATTGCCAAATATTGGTCTGCGTTTTATAAAGTCCGTAAGTTGGTAATAAAGTCCCTTTTTTATTTTCTTAAGTTCACCTTGTACTTTGTCGATTACTTCCTTTTCAATTTTATATTTTGGTGTCGTTGTTAAATTTTCTACACAAGAATGACAAAGTTGTGGTCCATTTAATGAATATACTACATCAGTCTTTACGCCATTCATGTCAAATATGCAACCTCGTGTCTCGTCATGTGTAAAGTTTGTATCTTCGGTCATTAACGGCATTCTATTTCCATACCTTCTGTAAACGAACGCAACAGAGTACAAAACACGAAAAAGTAAATTCTCTAAAGGGATATTGTCAAATTTTAAAATTTCCGTCATCGTGGAGTATGTCATACAAACTCTGTTATCCGCAAACCTTCGAGCAAAGTAATTGGATTGTAAAGGAACATTTGTCACCGCTAGAAGAATGTCGGCTCCGTCCCTTGAAGGTAATTGTTCTTCAATATTTTCGTCTAAAAACTCCCAATATGCCCCGTCAGAATTACCAACAATAGCAACCGTATTTATTGGCTTCATTATTTCAAATAACTCAGACTGCCATTTAACAATTTTGTCGATGTCAATGGAGTGAGGAATGTGTCCTAAAAAAACTATTTTGATTTTTACTTTACTCATTCTTGTCGGTCTTTAGTTTTGGGCATAACGATTAGCTAAGCGAATAGGCCGATTTCGTAAACGAAATTATAAAATTACAAGTGGCAAAAACAAATAAAAAATAAATTTATGCCACTGTGAAATGTTTTTGCCACGACCGATTTTCATTGCGAACTTAAGTGACGAATGCTACTATAAACGGCCTTTTTGCTTAGGTGATGTTATGCGTTCGCCTTTTCTTTCACACAAGTTGTAAATATTGTTTTTCAAGTGTTACATTAAAATGAATTTCGGCTTTTAGTGCTTTAAAAACTTTCAATATTGTGTCAATTGTTGCACTGTTGGTACTGCTTTCAAGTTTAGAAATTTGAGCTTTCTGCACACCCACCAGTTGTCCTAGTTGTTCTTGTGTCAAATTGCGCTCTTGTCTTGCCGTTTTAATCATTTTTCCAAGAACTTCCATACGAAGCTCGTATTCGTATTCGTCTCTGTCCGCTTTACCAACTTTCCCAATATACTTGTCTTTCATTTCGGCAAGTGAATATGATTTGATTGCTGTCTTTGCCATGATTTTATTTTTTAGATTTGTTTTCAAAATATTTCGTTCTGATTTTCATTGCTCTTTCAATTTCGTTTGAAGGTACTTTGTCTACTTTTTTAATGAAACCGTGTGTTGCCAATACGAAAGTTTCTTCTTTATCGGTTTTGTCCCAAAACGCAAGTAATCTTATTTGAAGTCCGCCAAATTTTGTTCTAAATTCCCAAATGTCCTTTTGCAATTTTTTGAAAAGTCTAGGGTCGTTTGTCTGCTCGACAAGGTCAATGTTGTAAAACACTTTTCTTGCTTCTTTTGTGTCAAGAGTGGCAATAAATTTGTCGGCTTCTTCTAAGAATCTAGTTTGAAAGTACTGCATACAATTAAAATTGTTTCTACAAAGATACTAAAAGTTTCTAAATTTAGAAACTGATTTCAATAAAATATTTGATTATGATGATAGCTGCTTTTTTTAAGGTGACGCATAACATGTTTATAGATGCAACATTATTTCCTAGTACAAAGATGAAATCAATTCCCGAATTGTTATTTATAAACTCCTCAACTTCTCCAATTCACTAATTATTTATCTATTTCTCTGAATTCAGGATCTTTGTCGGGGTGTTTAATTTATTATTACTTAAATCCTTGTCGGCTGATTTAACTCTTCGTTCTAATTTTTTTATATCTTCTTCTGCAGGAAGTTGTTCTGGTTTAATTCCACTTTTACCTAATAAACCCCTTACATCAGTATTGTTT
>JAIOQD010000502.1 GCA_021413595.1 Bacteroidota bacterium
GCATATTTTTTTCAGGTTAAATTTTAAACCTAAAAAATATGAACAAAAAAGAAAATGATGCTGAGAACGGGAACATTACTTCAGGAAAAAACATCAGTAACTGGACAGATTCTGTTTCTCCCATTGTATTCAAACCATTAACAGAAGATCTGGAAACAGATGTTGTGATCGTAGGCGGAGGGCTAGCGGGAATAAGTATTGCTTATTGTCTCACGCAGGAAGGCAGAAAAGTTATACTTGTGGAAGATGGTTTTATAGGAAGTGGTGAAACAGGCCGTACTACAGCGCATATTGTGACAGCCCTCGACAACAGATATTATACCTTAGAAAACATTTTTGGGGAAAACGATACCCAATTGATAGCTGAGAGCCATAAAGCAGCAATTGATTTTATAGAAAATACAGTAAAAAAAGAAAAAATAAATTGTGAATTTGAACGACTGAATGGTTATCTTTTTTTACACCCTTCTGATGAAAAGGAATCACTCAATAAAGAATTGAAAGCCGCTTCCCGTGCCGGAATAAAAGTGATAGACACCGCGCAGGTTCCCGGCTTACTTACCAATGAAGGAAGGTGTATCTGTTTTCCCGAACAAGCTCAGTTTCATCCCTTAAAATATCTAAAAGGATTATGCGCAATAATTGAACAAAAAGGAGGTAAAATATTTACTGAAACGCATGCTGCAAAAATTGATCACAAAGGTTTAACTACAAAAACGGGTTATACAATTAAAGCAAATCATGTAGTAGTGGCTACAAACAGCCCTGTGAATGATAAATATGCAGTTCATTTAAAACAAACAGCATTCCGCACGTATGTAATTGGTGCACTTGTTAAAAAAGACAGTTTACCAAAAGCACTGTGGTGGGACACAGGCGATCAAGAGGAAAATCCAACATTTCCACCTTACCATTATGTGCGTGTAGAAACGTATAATGATGAATATGACCTTCTGATTAGCGGAGGAGAAGATCACCAAACCGGTGACGAAAAAGAAACCTCACATGCCGAAGATAAAATTTATGTTTCACTTGAAAAATGGACAAGAGCGCATTTTCAAATTGGGGAAATAAAATACCGTTGGTCGGGACAGGTGATGGAACCAATGGATAGCATTGCATACATTGGCCGCAACCCATTAGACAGAGATAATGTTTACATAGTAACGGGTGATTCCGGCAATGGTATGACGCATTGTACAATTGCAGGTATTTTGATAACGGATCTTATTACAGGGAAAGAAAATAAGTGGAAACAAATTTATGCGCCTTCCAGGTTTACTCTTAAAACAAGCGGTCACTTTTTTAAAGAAGCAAAATTTTCTCTACAAGACCTTTTAAAAATTTTTCCGGATCACAAAGATGCTGTAGAGCTGAACTCAGTGAAAACAGGTGAAGGAAAAATTATAATTATTCAGAAAAAAAATTACGGAGTTTTTCGTGATGAAGAAAACTTGCTCCACATTGTTTCTGCAAAATGCACTCACCTTGGCTGCACAGTTGCCTGGAACAAAGATGAACAATCATGGGACTGCCCCTGCCATGGAAGCCGATATACTT
>JAIOQD010000503.1 GCA_021413595.1 Bacteroidota bacterium
GCTTTCCAGGAAGCTACAATGACTTTTGCAGATCCTTCAAAACAATGGTTATCCGGTATATCTGATGCCGATGGCGAAAGCGTCTTTAACTGGATTCGTTCAGGAACTTCAACATTCGAAGGTAGTACTGTTTATAATGATTTTATAGGAATAGATAACATTCAATCGTACGAAAAGGTATTAGGAGGCACATGGGCACCATATAGATTATGTGGTTCTACACCTACCACCGTTCCTAATCCTATAGTTTACTCAGCTGGTCCGGCTTGGGGGGCATTTGCTACTTTAAATCAAATAAAAAACACTGCTAGTGTGGATGTTATTATTACTAGCGATCAGTCGAAATGGACACGTTGTCCGGTTTTAGAATTACAGGAAGAAACTGCATTGGCTATTGGCGGGACAAAGAAATTGCACATGCGTAGTTCTTTATCGGTAGATAAAAATGGTCTAAACTCTACACAATCGGGTTATAATGCTTCTGAGGGAGATCTTAATGGTATCACAGGTATGGGATGGTTTCCTGGCTATGCTCTTAATTTGGAAACGGGTGAACGATTGAATATGGCTTTTGGTGAAGATTCCTGGTTAGCATCTGAAAATGGTGCAGACATGAAATGGAACCCAAGTTCAAATATAATGAGCCAACTTAGCGATGCTGTATTATTTGGTGGAAAGCATTATGTGTATGTATTTGGTCATAATGGAGATGCACGCTATTCTGGTGACGCACAAATGGGTAATGGTTTAAGTGATGTGCCACGTTATGATGGCGGTAAAACGGTTCATGATCTATTGGCTGCTGCTGCTGCAACGGCTACATCTGTTAGTGATGGTTATAAACGTAATGTTTTTGCAGACGCTATGTGGGTGAATATGGCTGTACTTACCGAGGGACATACCGTTTTAGAAACCGATGTAAAAATAAGATTAAGGGTTACCAAAGCATATAGTAAATATGGCACCGGAGATCAGGTTCCTTCAGGTTCTCTTGTTGTTGGTCAGAATTATTTTGTTGAATCAGGTCCTATAACACACAATGCTATTAGTCGTCTTACCGGAACATCTTTTGTTGCTGCAGATGCTTCATGGACATCTACAAATACCAGTGCTTCTGTACTTTCAACAGTTAACAAAGCCGATCCTATTTATGAATTTAATACAAACGATATTGGAACGCGTAAAGAAGATGCCGTTGCTGCAGAGGATGCACTTAGTTTGATCAATATTGTTCCAAATCCTTATTACGCATATTCAGGTTACGAACAAAAAACAAGTGATAATGTTGTGAAGATCACCAACTTGCCTAGGAATTGTACTGTTTCTATTTATACGTTAAATGGAACCTTAATAAGAACAATAACAAAATCGGATGATGATATTAAAGCATCACTAGATTGGGACATGAAAAACCAGGCAAGAATACCTATTGCAAGTGGTATGTACATTATACATGTGGATGTACCAAATGTAGGAGAGAAGATATTAAAATGGTTTGGCGTAATGCGTCCTTTAGATTTAGAAGCATATTAAAAAAAATTACGCATTTCAGATTTTTGAATTCGGATTCAAGAATTTTGAAATCTGAAATGCGAAATAATTAAATAATTAGTTATGAAAAAACAATACAAATTATTGGTTCCATTTGCTTTAGCCGGCTTATTTATTCTGCCTGTTAATAAAGTTTTGGCCGGTAACCCCGACCGTGCAGGTCAGGCCGGTGCTACT
>JAIOQD010000504.1 GCA_021413595.1 Bacteroidota bacterium
TGACCACCAAATACCAAACGGATTACTTTGTTTTTATTAATCAGTTAGATATAAAAAATAATATGGATACTTATGATTTAGCCACCGATATCTTTCAGCGCGAAATTGCTGTACACTATTCTATTTTAGACAAAACCGGGAAAAATATCGCAGCCGGAATTGCATCCTCCAATTTTTCATCCAAAGAAAATGATCCTAAAAAAATTGTTTCGCAAAATTTCGGTCCAATTGCAGCATATATAGCTGCAAAATTAAAATTAGCTATGAAGCCCGAGTTGAAACCTGCTCCAAAAAAATAATTTTTGGCACATTTTTCTACTTTTAAAAGCAAGCTAACCAGCCTTCTCCACCTGGCTAAAAACAACCAAGCGCACTATCCACAAGATAAATAATGTGTTCTATAACGCCTTCTTTGGATATTCATTAAGGAAGCAATTGCAGTGGCATTTTTTTTGTACGAATCAATTTGAAGCAAATGATCTCAAGATTTTGGATAGCTATATTTGTTTCGAATAGGTTAGAATTAATTATAATTGGTAGTTTTGCAGGTAAATTCGAAAAAAAGATATGACAGAAGAAAAAATAATTGTAGGGATTTCGCAAGGTGATATTAATGGGATTGGTTTAGAAGTAATTATTAAAACATTCCTTGACCCTCAGATGCTGGAAGTTTGTACACCTGTGATCTTTGGTTCGAATAAAACTGCATCATTTCATCGTAAAGCGCTCAATATTGAAGATTTCAGTTTCAACCTGATAAAGGATATTTCGGAAATAAATCACAAACGTGCCAATATCATTAACGTATATGAGGAAGATGTTATTATTGAACTTGGAGCGCAAACCGAAGCAGTAGGAAAATATGCGTTAAAATCGTTGGAAGCAGCTGCGTATGCCCTTTCTCAAAACCAGATCGATGTTTTAGTTACTGCCCCAATTAATAAAGAAAATATTCAATCCCCCGATTTCAAATTCCCGGGACATACCGAATATTTGGATGAAAAATTCGGAACCGGTAATAGTCTTATGTTCCTGGTAAGCGACAATTTGCGGGTTGCCGTAGCAACAGGTCATATCCCGGTTACACGCGTAGCACATGAACTAACCACCGAAAAAATAATAAAAAAGATACAAGCACTGAATAATTCGTTAATTCAGGATTTCTCTGTTCGGAAACCTAAAATCGCGGTTCTTGGCTTAAACCCACATGCCGGTGATAATGGAGTGATTGGTAATGAAGAACAGCAAATAATCATACCAGCTATTAATAAAACAAAGGAAGAAGGAATGTTGGTATATGGTCCCTATCCTGCGGATGGTTTTTTTGGTAATGGCACTTATAAAAACTTTGATGCCGTGCTTGCCATGTATCACGATCAGGGATTGATCCCCTTTAAAACCATCGCTTTCAATTCCGGGGTAAATTTTACGGCAGGCTTACCCATTGTAAGAACCTCTCCCGATCACGGTACAGCTTATGATATTGCAGGAAAAAATGTTGCTTCAGAAGAATCGTTCCGCAGAGCAGTTTATATGGCCGTTGATATTTACAAAACCCGCAAACAATACGAAGAAATTACTGCTAACCCTTTGAATATAAGTCTTAAAAAGAGAGATCGCTAAAATTAACCGGTTTCATGGTTAAAAAAATCCCTGGTTTAAAGTTAAAAAGGTTTCAGGTTCTGTGTATAAACAACAAACTTGAAACCTTTTAACCTTAAACTTACCGGCCAAAAACTCAAATCCCGAACTTTAAACTTGAATTTTTCTTTGTTTTAAAGCGGATTTTTCTACCTTTGTCCTCCTTCTTTAAAAATTAGATGAGATGCGAACCCCAAAAGAATACATTATTCAATTTGTAGGTTTAAGTGTTGGAGAGCATTTATATGATTTTCATATAAGTGATAAGTTCTTTGAAAGCCTTGATTATTCTGAGATTAAACAAGGTGATATTTATGTGAAGCTAACATTGCTTAAGCAATCAAGTATGATGATTTTGCATTTTGAAATTAGCGGAACTGTAAAAATAAACTGTGATCGTTGCACAGCCGAATACGATTTACCTATTGAAGGAAATTACAAATTAATTGTAAAAGTAGGAGGCAGCGATACAGGTAATGAAGATGATGATATCATTACTGTTGCAGCCAATGAACATGAATTGGACCTGTCGCAGTATTTATACGAATATATTGCACTTTCTTTGCCAATTAAGCGTGCTCACCCTGATAATGAAAAAGGTGAAACAACGTGTGACAAAAAAATGTTAAAAAAATTAAATGATTTTTTGATCGAGGAGGAAAAAAAAGAAGATTCTTCTGATCCCCGTTGGGATGATCTAAAAAATATTTCATTGAATTAAAAACCCTACCCTGACTCCAAAGGGATAGGAAAATAAAAGGAGAAAACTTTAGAATTAACTAATAAAAACAACAAACAATGCCACATCCAAAGCGAAAATTATCGAGATCAAGAAGAGATAGCCGTAGAGGTCACGACAAAGCTGTAGCGTCTACACTTTCAACATGTTCCAATTGCGGAGCTCCAACTTTATATCACCGTGTTTGCGGTGGTTGCGGTTACTACAGAGGTAAACTTGCAATTGAGAAAAAAGTTTCAGCTTAAATAACACTACGCGAATTACGAATTATAACGAATTACGAATAGTGTTATCCGTTTGTAATTGGTTATAATTCGTTATTATTCGTAATTCGAAGAATCTTATGAAAATAGGTTTAGATATTATGGGCGGTGATTTCGCACCTGATGCAACAGTATCGGGAGCTCTCTTAGCTTATAACGAATTACCCTCAACTGTTCGCCTTGTTTTGATTGGCGATAAAGAGCAAATTATTTCAAGTCTTACTGAAAAAGGGGCAGATTCCAACAATTTCGACATTATTCATGCCTCCGAAGTTATCAGTATGGGAGAACACCCAACTAAAGCATTTACACAGAAACCCAATTCTAGTATTAGTATTGGGTTTCATCTTTTAAAAGAAGGTGGTATAGATGGTTTTGCCAGCAATGGTAATACCGGAGCTATGCTTGTAGGCTCGATGTTTAGTGTAAAAACTATTCCTGGTGTTATCCGTCCTTGCATTACTTCTTTATTGCCAAAAGAAAATGGTGGAACAGGTTTAATACTCGATGTTGGTATCAATGCAGATTGCAAACCTGATGTACTGTATCAATTTGCTATCCTTGGTTCTCTTTTTGCAGAACACGTGTATGGAATTAAAAAGCCAAAAGTTGGTTTATTAAATATTGGTGAGGAACCCGAAAAAGGAAATCTGATTTCTCAGGCTACACATAGCTTGATGAAAGATACCAAAGATTTCAATTTTATAGGTAATGTGGAAGGTCGCGATATTTTTAATGATCTGGCCGATGTAATAGTATGTGATGGATTTACCGGGAACGTAGTATTAAAACAAGCCGAAGCCCTCTATACAATGATTAAAAAGAGAGGTTTGAGTGATGCATATTTCGATCGTTTCAATTATGAAAATTATGGAGGAACACCTGTATTAGGTATCAATTCAACTGTAATGATCGGACATGGGATCTCGAATGATATTGCTGTAAAAAACATGTTACTACTTACTAAAGATATTGTGGAAGCAAAACTTTCCAATAAAATAAAACAAGCATTTCAATAATGACTAAAATAACCGCTGCTATTACTGCTGTTGCAGGATATGTTCCAGATTATATTCTTACAAATGAAATAATAGAAACATTTGTTCCAACCACTTCGGAATGGATCGAATCACGCACCGGAATTAAAGAACGTAG
>JAIOQD010000646.1 GCA_021413595.1 Bacteroidota bacterium
GAAATAAAAACACATTGAGCATTTAGATTACTCATCCATGTTTTTTTCAATTGCTCTAAACTGATATTGTGTTTTGTTATTGGAGAAAGATCATCCACATCTTTTTGATCAAAAGTAAATGCGTCTATTTTATTAAAAACAAGGATAGTTGGTTTGTCTCCTGCGCCAATATCACTTAGTGTTTGATTTACAACATTGATCTGGTCTTCGAATCCTGAATGAGAAATATCCACAACATGTATTAAAATGTCGGCTTCACGTACCTCATCCAATGTTGATTTAAAAGATTCTACCAGTGTGGTTGGCAATTTGCGAATGAATCCAACAGTATCAGAAAGCAGGAATGGAAGGTTTTCAATCACTACTTTACGTACAGTGGTATCAAGTGTAGCAAACAATTTATTTTCGGCAAACACTTCACTTTTACTTAACATATTCATGATTGTAGATTTACCTACGTTGGTATAACCTACTAAAGCAACCCTTATCATCTCTCCACGATTTTTACGTTGCGTTTCCATTTGCCTGTCAATGGTTTTAAGGCGTTCTTTCAGCAATGCAATACGGTCACGTACAATACGTCTGTCAGTTTCAATTTCTGTTTCCCCTGCCCCTTTCATACCAATACCACCTTTGATACGATCAAGGTGGTCCCACATTTTGGTAAGGCGAGGTAATAAATAAATAGATTGCGCAAGTTCTACCTGAGTTTTGGCGTGGGCTGTACGAGCACGTGAGGCAAAAATGTCCAGAATTAAGCGTGTTCGGTCAACAACTTTTACTTTAATTTCTTTTTCAGCATTTACTTCTTTCTCAAGGTTCCGTTGTTGTGCAGGAGAAAGTTCATCATCAAAAATAACGATATCAATTTTATGTTCTATCACATAATTGCAAATGTCATTCAACTTCCCTGAACCAATGAATGTCCTGGAGTCAGGATGTTCTAAACGCTGGGTATATCGCTTTAAAACTTTTGCTCCAGCAGTATCGGCCAAAAACTCAAGCTCATCAAGATATTCCTTTGCCGTTTCTTCGTCTTGAGTTCGGCTTATCAATCCAACCAATATCGCTGTTTCCTGTTTTTTTGAGGTATCGTGCATTTTTATTTTATTTACAGGTTTCAAGATCTCAATTAAAAACCTTAAACAGGAAATTAGAAAGTTTTTATTTTTTCAGTGATTCAGTATATTCAGCAACAGCTTTGATTTGTTCCTCTGAAAGTATTTCAGCGAATGGAGTCATAGCCCCTTTTCCGTTTTTTATAATTTCTATTTTTGCAGCAAAATCAATAGTGGATATTGAT
The DNA here is from genome assembly GCA_021413595.1 of Bacteroidota bacterium. Taxonomy (GTDB): domain Bacteria; phylum Bacteroidota; class Bacteroidia; order 2-12-FULL-35-15; family 2-12-FULL-35-15; genus 2-12-FULL-35-15. The sequence continues at coordinate 1,304 of JAIOQD010000646.1, forward strand.
AGATCCGATGCTTCCATCAATCCCAGTTTTCCATCTGCACCATGGCAGGAGATGCAGCTAGCGTTAAATAATTCCTGACCGTTTAAAGTGTTTGCTGATAAGGCTTCCATTGATTTGGATTTTTGTTTTTTGCTCATTTCCGCCATTCCATAAGCCCCAATTATCAATAATAGTGAAAACACCGCTAATACCTTATTTTTCTTTTTAAAGCCAATTATAGCTAAAGGAATTGAAATTAATACTGCAACAATCTTGATAATCAACAAGGATTTTATTTCCGGTATTTGTGTAATCAAATAAATACCTGTTGCTAAAAACAAAGTAGAAACAATCATTTCGGGGACTTTAACTGCTTTTGTAAATTTAGCTAGACCTTCATTTTTATTTGATAAAAGCAAAACTGTTTTAATAAGATAGATCAGTAAAAATAAGATTACCGATAATAAATGTGTGTGACGTATTCCTGTTTCCATTTTTTTTTATTTTTTGTTTCGCCCCAAAAGTAACAAAAATCTGACGATTTTCTGAAGGTTCTAATTTAGTGGCAAATCATTTAAAAACATTAAATTTGTTATCAATCATTTTTGCAAGATTTTAATTACCTTACATGAAAAAAATATTTTTATTTCTTTTTGCCCTTGCCTCCTGTAATATCGTGCTCGCCCAACAAACATTTCCTGTTAACGGTATTTCAAATCAAAATCATATTATTTACGCATTTACTAATGCTAAAATTTTTGTGGATTATGAAACAATATTTGAAAAGGGGGTGTTGTTGATCAAGGATGGATTGATAATTTCCGTTGCTGAAAAATCGGAAATACCTAAAGGGGCTGTTGTTTATGATTTAAAAGGAAAATTCATTTATCCTGCTTTGATCGATGCATATACTAGTTACGGGATGCCTGAACTCCGGACCGGTTATCGCGGATTATATCCTCAAATAGAGAGTAATACGAAAGGTGCTTATGGTTGGAATCAAGCAATTAAAGCCGAGGTGGAAGCAAGTAAGATTTTTGGGAAAGATAATAGATCTGCTGAGGAAATGCGTAAGATGGGCTTTGGGGCAGTACTCACCTTTCAAAAAGATGGTATCGTGCGTGGTTCTGCCGCTGTTGTTGCTTTGGGGGAGGGACGTGAAAATGAATTGATGATCAACGATAAAGCAGCAGCAATGTATTCATTTGATAAAGGGACGTCAATGCAGGACTATCCTTCCTCTTTAATGGGGGCAATTGCTTTATTACGTCAAACTTATTTAGATGCTGAATGGTATAAAAAAGATAAATCAAAAAAAGAATACAATATTTCTTTAGATGCATTTAATAATTTGCAAACACTTTCGCAGATAATTGAAACTACTGATAAGTTAAGCGTTTTTCGGGCAGATAAAATTGGAGATGAGTTCAAAATAAAATACATCATCAAAGGATCCGGAAATGAATATCAACGGTTGGATGATCTAAAAACAACAAATTGTAAATTTATTGTTCCACTTAATTTTCCTTCTGCTTATGATGTTGAAGATGCTTACGATGCAGTGAATGTTTCGTTAACTGAATTAAAACATTGGGAAATGGCTCCTCTCAACCTCTTTGC
>JAIOQD010000510.1 GCA_021413595.1 Bacteroidota bacterium
CGTTGATAAAATTGAAGAAAAGGCACAGGCTATGAAAATCCCTGTTCCTATGCGAACAATAAAAAAAACAGGGAAAGAGATCAGTGATTTTAATTTCAGACCATCTGCAATATCTGTGCATCCTTTCAGCCATTTGATTTATATTCTATCGTCAAGCGACAAATTGCTTTTAGTTATGAATGAAAAAGGGAATATCATTCATCTTTTCGCTCTTGATCCGGTTTTATTTAATAAAGCGGAAGGCATTACTTTTTTACCTAATGGCGATATGCTTATTAGTAATGAAGCACAAAAGGGAAAGCCAACTTTGCTGAAGTTTGAGTATGTAAAAAAATGATTTTTTTACATACTCACTTTCATTCAACGAACTCAGGGGATAATTTTTGATACAGAAACCACCGATAGCCATCGGGCTAGGCAAGTTTAGCATGATCTAACATTGGTTTGTTAAATGGCATTCGTTTGATTGTATTTTTTTTCTCGCAATTCAAAATTTTTGCCCAAATACACTCTACGTACCTGCTCATCACCGGCCAATTCTTCAGCAGTGCCTGCTTTCAAGATACTTCCTTCAAAAAGTAAATATGCACGATCAGTTATTTGCAATGTTTCCTGCACATTATGATCAGTAATCAAAATACCGATATTTCGTTGCTTAAGTTTCGCAACAATTTGTTGAATATCTTCAACAGCAATGGGGTCAACACCGGCAAAAGGTTCATCCAATAAAATAAATTTAGGATCGGCAGCCAAGCAACGTGCAATTTCAGTTCGTCTTCGTTCACCACCAGACAATCTGTCGCCCAAATTTTTTCGGATGTGTTGCAAATGAAATTCATTCAACAACTCCTCAAGCTTATCACTCTGTTCTTGTTTATTTAATTTCGTCATTTCCAATATCGCACGGATATTATCTTCCACACTCAATTTTCTAAAAACGGATGCCTCCTGCGCCAAATAACCAATTCCGAGTTGCGCCCTTTTGTACATAGGTTCGTTGGTAATATCTTTATCATCTAAAAATATTTTACCGGAATTGGGCTGTATCATTCCAACAATCATATAAAATGAAGTAGTTTTTCCTGCACCATTGGGACCCAAGAGTCCAACAATTTCGCCTTGTTTCACTTCAACACTTACATTTTTTGCAACTGTGCGGCTTCTGTATTTTTTTATTAAATTATCTGTTCTTAAAATCATAGTTGTAAAATTAAAATGAGAACTGAAGTGTTCCTTTAATACTAAATGGAATAGCTCTTGGATTATCTAAATAAGACATTCGCCAAACAGCATCCAATCTAAAGATCCTAAATATATTTTCGAGGCCTGCTGATGTTTCAATATAAGGACCATTATTAAGTGTGGTCAAAAAAGCGGGGAAATTAAGCAAATCAGTGTTTTGTTTACCTACCCTGCCAATTAACGCTTTCCCTCCAACTACCTCTCTCCATTTTAATTTCCGCATTAATGGAATTTTATTTAAAAAGAAACCATCAAAATGGTGAGATAAAGCTAATGAAGCATACTCGTCACTCACAAATTCATAATAATTCATGCTATTGTAGGCGTATATATCATAAATATAAGTTTCGTTACCACCATGAATTGTCATTAAGGGGTAAGGTAATTTGCCCCAAGTTTTTCCATATTCCAACACATAATCAAAATATCCTATCGGGTTAATTCGGATTCGGTCGTCAAGATTTACTGTTAGCTTTTGATAATCATAATCGCTGAAAAATAAATTTTTAATGCCCAATGTATATTGAGCTTGAAGAATAGGATAACGCGTTCCTAAACTGGATCTGCTAAATGTTCCATTAAGGTATTTCTCATCAAAAGCAAATCGTGTTAATAAACGAACTTCGGATGTTGTGATGCTCTCCTTAAATGCAGTTTTATAAGGCGTTTTCTGATTCTCGTAATGAAAATCAGCCAAGGGCGACATTTGCCTGTTAAAAAAACTTAATTTAATTCACCTGCTTTACATTTGTTAAATTTCGTAGGGGAGTTATTCTAAAAAGCGAGGCAAGAATATTGTCGGTAGTGAATCCATTTTGACTTTGCCCCAAAATTTCATTATCATTTTTATAATACATTCCAACCAGGGTGCGTGGTTTTTTTTCCAGAAAGCACCGCATTCCAAGACTGTATTTTAATTTTTCATCACGGGTACCAAAAGCCACATAGCCGCTTAACTCATACCATTTGCTGAATTTATCACTGGTACGCCCACCCAAACGAAAACGCTGACCTTCAATTTCGTTAAAACTATATATATTGTAATAAGGACCATACTCAAAGTTACCTTTAGTTTTGTAACCGGTTACGAACAATTGTATTACATCAACCCATGTACGGTAAATTGGCAATGATTGCAAAGTATCCACCATGTGATAAATTTCCTTTTCATTTTTAGATAATGAATCATGTCGTTTTTCATTCCAAAAATCATTTGTTTTGTTAAAAGCATCATCAGCAACTTTTAAGTTATCAGTAAGCGAGTAAAACTTATCGGGCTCAGGTTTATTGATCTTAAAATTATTGTATGATGCCGTTTTTCGACCATAAATACCCATAAGTGTTTTCACTTTCGGATCTATTGGGAAAGGGTTAAAATCAATTATCAAGCGCTCTTTTTGCATCATCCAGGAATTGTCCACATTGGTGTATGTCTGCACTACAGCAGTAGAATTTATAAAGTTAATATTGGCATCAGTAGCAATGCTCATTTCTATTTGTTTG
>JAIOQD010000560.1 GCA_021413595.1 Bacteroidota bacterium
CCAGAAAGCGCGTGAGGTTATCGTGATGTGGATGAAATGCTAAAAGAAGCATTTAATTATAAAGAATCAAATAGTTCTATGATTTGTGATATTATTGCTATGTATCTTAAAGGGCAAAAAATTCTTTATACAGAGGCAAAAACATTATGTGAGCAACGTCTTAATTATTTAATGCTACCTACTATATGTATTACTGCTATATGTGCTGTTATTAGTGTTGTATTAAAAGAATATCCTTTTAGTTCTACTATTGTAAGTTCATTAAATGGTCTAAATTTCTTTTTTCTTACATTAATTAATTACTTAAAATTAGATGCTAAAGCAGAAGCTCATCGTGTAACCGCATACAAGTTTGATAAAATCCAATCACGGTTAGAATTTAGTTCTGGTACAATTTTATTTATTGTAGGTGAATCTAAACAGTTACCACAACTTATTAATGATACTGAAAAAGATGTACGCGAAATAAAAGAAACAAATCAGTTTATTTTACCTGAAAGTATACGTTATAGTTATCCTAAATTAGTTAATATGAATATATTTGCTGAAGTTAAAAAGATTCAAAATAAAGAAACAGAACTTATTAATATTCTAAAAGATACTCTTAATGATTATGCCAATTTAAATTATAAAATACAATCAAATACATCTACATCAATTTTAGAAAATGATACTTTAAAAAATCTTGAAATTAAAAAAAGAGACCTTACAAATAAAATTATAAAAATAAAAAATAAATATTTACAAATTGATGAATTATTTGAAGAAGAACTTAAAATACAGCGTGAAAAAACCAAAAAATATCAAATATGTGGCTGTCTCAAAACTTAATTATTAAAAAATATATCCAATAATATTTTCCAAAAATCATATTAGGAAAACAATGAGTTATTTGTTAAAATTCATCTACGGTGTTGTAATTATTTTAGTCATATATTTTTTTGTTAGAATGTTATACTCTGTTTATTACACTCCTGGTTCAACTGTTTTATATAATTCACCTGTAACACAACAATTGTTTCCAAATGCTATGAACAAAATGTTTCCCACATTTGGTTATAATTCACAAGGAATGCTAAAAGGTGATACAACTAAATATGGTCAAGGTGACATTTCTCTGCACTTCTCTATAAACTCAAAATATTTGGCAGTATCAAAGAACATTTGTGTAACAATGTATTCTGCACCTGCATCTATCTTGGCTTTCAAATACCTGATATCCGATATCATATTAGGAGCTTCAAAATGTTTTTCAGGATAACCTGCTATACCAATACAAAAATTTGTTGGCGCAACATCCGCCAGATCATCCTCAATATATCGCCCTTTGTTCATTTGATGTACTTGTTTCACCAGATCTATTGCGTATGCATGTCCATTAGGCTCTGGAACAAATTCAGGCTCACTTTTAATGGAATCTCCACGTAAAGCAAGCACATTATCAATTCCCAAAAAATGCAGGTCAATCAATGCATTTTCAGTTTCTTCCTTGCTGAAACCACCACAAATGATGTGTGGAATAGCATCCACATGATATTTATTAATAATGGCAGCACAAATACCAACTGTTCCCGGCCGTTTGCGAATACTTACCTTTTCAAGGTACCCTCCATCACGTTTTTTATAAAGATATTCTTCACGGTGGTAAGTAACATCCACAAAAGAAGGTTTAAATTCCATCAAAGGGTCAATTCCATCAAAAATAGATTGTATGCTTTTACCTTTTAAAGGTGGTAGAATTTCAATGGAAAACAAGGTTGATTTTGCTTGTTTGATGCAATCAATAACTTTCATAATAATAAAATTAGTCGTTTAAACGTTATTCTTAATGGGTACAAAGTAAAACAAAAAAATTAGAATACTTGAATTCTTGGATTCTAAAAATCAAATCTAATAATGGCTCAAGTCATATTTTCCTTTGCTCAAATTGTTTAACTTTGCAAAAGAGTTAAAAGAAAAAAATTATGCGCAACTTTTTAAAAGTTATTTTGTTATTTCTTCCTGTAACGCTTTTTGCTCAGCCAGATCAAAAAATAAACAACAACGGATATAATACTTTTTATTACGATAATGGAAAAATTTCCAGCGAAGGCACTATGCGTGAAGGGAAACCCGATGGGTACTGGAAAACCTATTCATTGAATGGAGCCATAAAATCGGAAGGAAACAGAAAAGATTTTCAGTTGGATAGCATTTGGAAATTTTACAATGAGCAGGGAAAACTTGCCTTCGAATTCAATTACAAGAAAGGAAAGAAAAATGGATTAAAGAAAACATTCGACACAAAAGAAAAATTTTTAATAACAGCCGAGAATTTTGAAAACGATATTAAACAAGGGAATACTACTATCTTCTATAAGCCATCAGAGGCTTTTGGCAAAGCAGAAAAGGTAAAACAAACCATTCCTTTTGTCAACGGAAAAGAAGAAGGAATGGGACTTGAATATGCACCCGATAGCATGATCATTACCATCACCGAATATAAAATGGGCTTTATTCAAAAGGAAGAAAAAATAAACCGTAGAGATGCAAAAAACCTTAAGCAGGGTGTTTGGAAAGAGTTTTATCCTACTGGTGTGCTAAAACAAGAAGTGACGTATTCTGATGATAAAATGAATGGTTATTTGAAAGAATATTCAACAACAGGAAGTCTTTTAAACACTACAAAATATATCAATGGAGCATTACAAACCAATGTACCCGAACTAGCCAAACTAGATGTAAAAACCGAATATTACGATAACGGACAGGTTCGATTTACTCGAACATATAAAGATGATGTTGAAGAAGGTATCCACCGTGAATTTTCACCTGAAGGAAAAGTTATAGGCGCCAAAGTGTATGTGGAAGGTGTTTTAACAGCCGAAGGCATTTTAGATACTGCCGGCAGACAACAAGGTATCTGGAAAGAATTTCACCCTGACGGAAAATTAAAATCGAAAGGTGAATACATAAATAGTAAACGGGTTGGAGAATGGATCTTTTATCATCCGAACGAAAAAGTCGAACAAAAAGGCTCCTACGACAGAAAAGGAAAAGCGCAAGGTAGCTGGAAGTGGTTCTATGAATCAGGTAATTTATTACTTGAAGAGAACTACAGAAACAACCTGCTTGATGGTGTTATGACAGAATATAGCGATAGTGGAAAAGTCGTTACCAAAGGAGAATATCTTGATGGGCAGAAAGAAGGGCCATGGATGCTGGAACTCCAAGGTTATAGAGAAGAAGGTTCATATAAAGCCGATAAACGCGATGGGGAATGGAAACATTACTTTACTGATAATGGAAAACTTCGCTTTATAGGTAAATTTGTGGATGGTGTACCCGATGGAATTCAAACCTTCTATTATTCCAATGGAAACGAACGACAAACAGGCAAATACGTTGGAGGATTAAAAGAAGGCGATTGGAAATTTTATGACGAAACAGGATATCTGTTTCTAACTATCGTATTTAAAAATGATATTGAGATACGGTTTGATGGAATAAAAGTAATCCCTGAAACAATTGCAGAGTAAAATTTTCTTGATAGAAGATTTAGGCATATAGTACAAAACACCTCTCCTATGGCTATAAACAGCTGAAATGAGCTATTCACATCTGCCATTTTTAATGCTCCTTAAGCGGCATCATTATCATTAATTGAGAAGAAGAATACCGTTTAACATCTTTTTTACCGTCAACAAAATCTTTTACTTTAATAATAAGCTCGGGATAAGCATTATTTAAACAAGTTCCTTTTGCCTCAGCATTGGCAGCAAGTGTGATCGATTTTTTATCCCCCGCCTCTTCTTTATTGATCCATTTTAACTCCTGCGTGAATACAGCATCAAACCATTCCAGTTGTACTAAATATTCATTATGGTTAATAAATTTCACGTAAATAATATCTTCAGCATTGCATGTATTTAATTGGAAAAATGCCTCAACACCTTCCATCGTATTAGCACCCGTTACAAGCAGGTATATAGGTTGCCAATCATTAGTCTGAGCATTCATACGATTAGTAGGAGAAATGATCAGAGTCAGGAGCAAAATTATAGTTGTAATTATTTTTTTCATCCTTTTTATCCTGATTGTTGTATTGATTTATAACAATAGGGAGATTTCAAAAATTCATTATCAAAATAAAAAAATCAACACTAAGACAATAGAACAATCAGAAACACTAGGAAATTCTCTGTGAGGCTTTTGAACTTAGTGCCTTAGTGGTTGCTTTTTTTATAATTTTAGAACTACCCAATATTCAAATTACTGCTAATGTGACCGACCTCAATTCTCGACAAATCCCGAAATAACTGTGCGCTAGGTCATTTCGAGGCATATCGAGAAAATTGTGTGTAAACCTATTTTAAACAATTTTCCCGTGTAAACAGTATAATGTATTTTAACTTATATAAAGTCTAATAAACATTTTATTCCTGTTCCATTTATTTTCCACCCGTAAGCACAAAGTAGCCTTTTTCATGATACTTTTTCCCATCAATACCCGTAGCACTAATAACATAATAATAAGTTGCATCAGGCGCAAGAACCCCGCTGGCTGTATGACCATCCCAACCTCCATTGGTTGTGTGCCATTCGTACTCTTTGTGTCCCCAACGGTTAAATATCTCAGCATCCATCGTTTTTAAACCTACTGCCTGAACAGTAAAAATATCATTTATATCATCACCATTTGGAGTAAAAACATTTGGGATTATAAAAACTGAATTTATAAATATATTGATTGTTGAACAGGCTGTATCAATACAATTTGTAGCACTAATAGCTGTAAGGCATACTGTAAATGTTCCTAAAGGATTATAAACATATGCAGGACTCATAACAGTAGATGAATCTCCGGTTCCAAAATCCCACTTATAAGTAGCTGCTCCTATACTGGTATTAGTGAAGTTAACTGTTAATGGTGTTTCCCCTGTTAATGGATTTGGAGTAAATTCTGCAAACACTGCTTGTGTTGCATTCACAGCAAATGGACCCATCACAATTGAACAACCATTCGCATCCGTTATTGTTACTGAATAATTTCCAGGCCCCACATTAGTAAGGTCTGCGCCTCCCCCACCTATTGGTGCGTTCAGCGAATCAGT
>JAIOQD010000561.1 GCA_021413595.1 Bacteroidota bacterium
ACGAAAACGAAACAAAACCTGTGCTGAGCGGAGTTGATGCGTCATCTAATTATTCGGCTGATAGCATTCAAGTATTAGAGGGTTTAGAGGCTGTGCGTAAGCGCCCATCAATGTATATTGGTGATACCGGCTCTAAAGGCCTTCATCATTTAGTTTATGAGGTAGTGGATAATTCCATTGACGAAGCACTTGCAGGTCACTGCAAAAACATATTCGTTACTATTAATGAGAATAATTCGATCACTGTTAAGGATGACGGACGGGGTATCCCTATCGGTTACCATGCTAAGGAAAAAAAATCAGCTTTAGAAGTAGTAATGACCGTATTGCATGCCGGTGGAAAATTTGATAAAGATTCTTACAAAGTATCCGGTGGTCTGCATGGTGTTGGTGTATCTTGTGTTAATGCACTTTCAACCCTATTATCGGTAAATGTTCATATAAACGGAAAAGAATATATTCAGGAATATAATATTGGTAAACCTTTGTATCCTGTTAAAGAAATAGGCACTACTGATTACAGAGGTACAATTGTAACTTTTAAACCGGATGAGACCATTTTTACATCTACAGTTTATCATTATGATATTATTGCAGCTCGTTTACGCGAATTAGCTTATTTGAACAAAGGCATTCGTATTACCATTTCTGATGTTCGTGAAAAAGATGAAGCAGGAAATGACCGTTCGGAGGTTTTTTATTCTGAAGGCGGATTAAGAGAATTTGTTAGCTATCTGGATGCCACCCGCGAAAAACTAATTGCGGATGTTATTTATATGGAAGGTGAAAAAAATGGTATCCCTGTTGAAGTTGCCATGATGTACAATACTTCCTATTCTGAAAATTTACATACGTATGTGAATAATATCAATACGCATGAAGGTGGTACTCACCTTGCCGGATTCAGAAGAGGTTTAACCCGTACCTTAAAATCATACGCTGAAAAATCAGGTTTACTTGCAAAAGTAAAATTGGAGATCAATGGCGATGACTTCCGTGAAGGTCTTACCGCTGTTGTTTCTGTAAAGGTACAAGAGCCTCAGTTTGAAGGACAAACAAAAACAAAACTTGGTAATAATGAAGTTATGGGCGCTGTTGATATAGCAGTTTCTGAAATGCTTAATAATTACCTTGAAGAGCATCCAAAACAAGCAAGAACAATTGTTGATAAAGTTATTTTAGCTGCTACTGCTCGTCACGCAGCCCGTAAAGCCCGCGAAATGGTACAACGTAAAAGTGTACTTACCGGAACAGGCTTACCCGGAAAACTTTCGGATTGTTCGGAATCAGACCCATCCATGTGCGAAATATACCTTGTAGAGGGTGACTCTGCGGGTGGGACGGCTAAACAAGGCCGTAACCGTGCTTTCCAAGCCATCCTTCCATTAAGGGGTAAGATCCTTAACGTTGAAAAGGCTATGGAATATAGAATCTATGATAACGAGGAGATCAAAAACATATTTACGGCTCTTGGTGTATTCCGTGGCACACCTGAGGATGATCGTGCTTTGAATATAAATAAATTACGTTATCACAAAGTAGTCATCATGTGTGATGCTGATATTGATGGTAGCCATATTACTACATTGATCTTAACTTTCTTTTTCCGTCACATGAAAGAGTTAATTGAAAACGGTCATATTTATATTGCTACTCCTCCATTATATTTAATAAAAAAAGGAAAAGAGCAAAAATATTGCTGGACCGAAGAAGAACGCATTGCTGCTGTTAGAGAATTAGCCGGTGGTGAAGGGAAAGAAGGTACTGTGAACATACAACGTTATAAAGGTCTTGGTGAAATGAATGCAGAGCAATTATGGCAAACAACAATGAACCCTGAACACCGTACGTTGCGTCAGGTTACTATTACAAGTGCCGCAGAAGCAGACAGAATATTTTCAATGCTTATGGGGGATGAAGTTCCACCACGCAGAGAATTTATTGAAAAGAATGCGAAGTATGCGAATATTGATGCTTAGGTTAAATTTAGAGATTCTTTATTTTGAAAATTTAACATTCTGCAATTAACCTCAGCAAGCTCGGATTGACCAATTAAAAAGGTCGTTTCGAGCTTGTCAGGTATAAGGATAGGTCGTTTATTGTAGGAGTACGGATACATAGAACAATTCCGCACCATTATCGGGTTAATAGATTGAGAATAAATACTGTGAAAAAATATACAAAAGCCGCTTTTTACTCTTACTGTTATTTATTTTTGCTCAAACACTGGCAACTTCTGCTCAACAGGATAGTAATAACACCGTTATACTAAGTTTTGATGATGCTAAAATAAAAGTGGAAGATTTTACAAATAAAATTATCATAAGTAGTGCTTTCGGGAAAGCGAAAGTTAAAAACATTTCCGAAGAAGGTGGCAAACTGTTTTTTTGACCTTTCTTCTCCTGGTAAATTTTATAAACAGGCTGGTGTATCAAAACAAATGTCTTCTGATATTTATTTAATAGGAGCAATTGGTTCCTGTTGATAATTTCTCTAATGAGCCCCAAACACCATAATGCGTTCGATGGAAATTGAATGTACTGGCAGGAAATGTATTCAAAAAATAAGCTATGATCTGATCAGGGGCATTGCAGCCACCACAGTTAGAATAACTGCATGTGTAACTGCATATAATAGAAGCATTTCCACAGGAATTAGCAAGAGTTGCAGCCGGGGTTACAGCAATAGTTCCAATTCCGGAAGGTGTTATGGTGGTTCCCGATCCTGTGTAGCCTGCCCAATGAACACTAACTACATTTGCTGCATAAGTTCCTGTGATAATTATTTGAGATGCAGCATAACTCACCACCCCTATTTTTATATTTGGAATATTAACATCTACATCAATTGTAAGAGTACCTCCATCATAATTTGAAAAAACAAACAAGTTGCCGGCTGCATTATTTGCTGGA
>JAIOQD010000562.1 GCA_021413595.1 Bacteroidota bacterium
GGTTTAGGAGGCATGAGTGGCGCTCAGCCAAAAGCCGCTGTTATTGCCGGAGCCATTGCAATAATTGCTGAAATAAACCCTAAAGCCACGCAAACACGTTATTCGCAAGGCTGGGTAGATGAAGTGTATGATGATCTTGATAATTTAATTGTTCGGGTTGAAACAGCCCGAGATAATAAAGAAGCTGTATCATTGGCTTACCAAGGTAATATTGTTGATCTGTGGGAAAGATTCGCTGAGAAAAATGTAAAAGTAGAATTAGGTTCGGATCAAACTTCATTACATAACCCTTGGGCTGGAGGCTACTATCCGGTGGGAATAACACTTGATGATGCCAATAAAATGATGGCAGGTGATCCTGAACAATTTAAAAAAGAAGTTCAAAAAACATTGATACGTCATGTTGTCGCGATAAATAAAATGACAAAGAATGGAATGTACTTTTTCGATTATGGAAATGCATTTTTGTTAGAAGCTGGAAGAGCCGGTGCTGATGTTTTGAAACCGGATGGCAAATTTAAATACCCATCTTATGTGCAGGACATTTTGGGCCCTATGTGCTTTGACTACGGTTTTGGTCCTTTCCGCTGGGTATGTTCCTCCTGTGACCCAAAAGATCTGGAAACTACAGATAAAATTGCAGGGGAAGTTTTGGAAGAAATTTATAAAATTGCACCAACAGAGATCAAACAACAATTGGAGGATAATATCCGTTGGATAAAAGCCGCACAACAAAATAAAATGGTAGTAGGCTCACAAGCACGCATCCTCTATGCAGATGCTGAAGGGCGTTTAAAAATTGCAGAAGCTTTTAATAACGCAATTAAGGAAGGAAGAATTTCAGCACCTGTTGTTCTTGGTCGTGATCATCATGATGTATCGGGTACTGATTCACCTTACCGTGAAACATCCAATATATATGATGGTTCAAGCTTTACAGCGGATATGGCAGTTCAAAATTTTGTAGGTGATAGTTTTCGTGGTGCTACCTGGATATCTTTGCACAATGGTGGTGGTGTTGGTTGGGGGGAAGTGATCAATGGCGGTTTTGGTTTGGTTTTGGATGGAACTGATGATTGCGATAGAAGGTTAAAGTCAATGCTATTCTGGGATGTAAACAACGGAATAGCCCGTAGAAGCTGGGCTCGAAACAATGGAGCGATTTTTGCAATTAAGCGTGAAATGGAACGTAAACCAAACTTAAAAGTAACCTTACCAAATTTAGTTGATGACGATTTATTAAATGATTTGTTTTAACAAGAATTAAATTTTAAAATGATCAAAAAAATTAACAACATGAAAAAAGCAATTCAATTTTCCCTTGCAGCAGTCCTATTCGGAGCATTATTTATAACATCATGTAGCCCAACAGATGACCCCACAGTTACACCTGCCAATACAGATCCTCGTGAAAAATTTCATGGAAACTGGTCTGTTTCTGAAAACAGTAAGGATTATGGGAATTCCACCTATAATTGTACCATCACCGATTCGTCACAGGCATCTTATATTTTCATTGCTTATTTGTATGGTTTCAATAAGAAGGCATACTCGATAGTGAGTGGAAGTACGCTCTCTATTCCAACACAAATTATTCAGGGAAATAGTCTTTCAGGGAATGGTGTACTTTCAAATGCGAATCAGATTAATTTAACTTATTACGTTCAAACAACAGGAACGCATTATGATACAATTACAGCCGTTTTAACTAAATAAGGTTAAGCAGAGATTGGTTACGGATAACGAATAAAAAACGAATTTACTTGGTTACGGATAAACAAATGGTTACTAATTTACGAAACTGAGTGTTAAAAAGCAGCAAACACAATTTCGTAAATTCGTTTTTTTATTCGTTTATCCGTAACCAGTAAATTCCTAATCCTATTCCACATAGGTAGGCGTATTACACGTTTCCTTTCTACCGCCAAATTCATATTTCAAACCAACACGAAGTTCAATGTTTTTATTTCTAACACTCAGTCCTGTGCGTTTGTATGCCGGCATTATTATATCCGGATTATAAAAAGCTTCGGTAAAAAATTTAATATTACTATAACTGACAAATTCAACACCAACGCCTCCTGCAGCACTAACATGTAAGGGAAGAAATTTTCCCGTAATTACAGGTGAACTTGTTCCCTGCGTTAAGTTATATTCTAATCGAGGACCTACTAAAATATATGGAATGATGCGATCCATCTCATAACGCAATTTCAAATAATTATTCCAGCATATATAATTTAATTTATTGGCGTAATTACCTTCAGGTTGCTTATCAACAGAACCTTTTTGGTTAAATTGAATTTCACTTACCCACCGGGCGTAATCTCCACTAAAAAACTCCAAAAACACACTACCAGTCCCTCGACAAAAGTATTTCTTTTGGGAAATTGTAAGTGGATAAATAAAATAAAATTTCTGGTTTCCTGCCGACACTCCAGCAGTTATGCCAATGCTGTTGAGGAATTGCTCTTT
>JAIOQD010000563.1 GCA_021413595.1 Bacteroidota bacterium
GATCAGTTAAGCTACTTGTGTTATTCACCGAATCAAGGGCATCCCCAAAATCCCAATTCCATGAACTTGCTCCGGTTGAATTATCAGTAAAAGAAATATTAGCTTCAAGAATATCCACAGAAAGCGGTGCCGTAAACTGTGCGACAGGGAAAGGATCCAGGGTGATCAAATTAACATTTGTATAGGTTGCACTACAACCATTTGAGGAACTAATTGCTAAGGTAATAGAATACTGCCCTTGTATGTCGAAACAATGCTGTGGATGCTGATCAGCAGAGATCCCGCCATCACCAAAATCCCAATTCCAACTAGTAATATTATCGCCTACTGTATTTGATGAATCGGTAAACGTTACACAAAAGGGTTCACAACCTGAAATAATATCTGCATTAAATACTACTTCAGGCAAAGCATTTACTGTTATTGTAGCTACAGCTGAACCGGAGCAACCACCATTGGTACCGGTTACAGTATATGAAGTTGTGGTTGCAGGAGTATCCGTTATCAAATCTGAAATGGATCCGTTTGACCATACATAAGTTAGGCCACCGGCAGCAGAAAGCGTTGCAGTCTCACCCGAACAAATAGTTGCGGAACTTACTGAAATTGTCAGAGCATTTCCAACAGTAACAATAGCAATAGTATTGCCGGAACACCCTGCACTGGTGCCTGTAACAGTATAAGAAGTGGTGGTTAATGGAGTATCTGTTATTGAATTATCTGTAGCACCTGTCGACCATAGATATGTTGTTGCTCCCGAAACTGTTAATGTTGCTGTTTGTCCGGCACAAATAGTGGTTGAATTTACTGTAATGGCAAGGTTGTTTCCAATTGAAACAGTAGCAATAGCAGTACCGGAACATCCTCCACTAGTGCCCGTAACTGTATAGGAAGTTGTGGCGGTAGGAGATTCCGTTATTGAACTTGTTGTAGCACCTGTAGACCATAGATAGGTTGTACCACCGGAAGCACTTAATGTTGCTGACTGTCCGGTACAAATTGTTTCGGAATTCACAGAAATCGCTAATGCGCTTCCCACAGTAATAGTAGCAACAGCAGTACCCGAGCATCCACCGCTGGTACCTGTAACAGTATATGAAGTTGTTGAAGAGGGAGATTCGGTTATTGAACTTGTTGTAGCACCTGTTGACCATAGATAGGTTGCACCACCGGAAGCACTTAATATTGCTGATTGTCCGGTACAAATTGTTTCGGAATTTACTGTAATTGCTAAGGCTCCTCCTACAGTAACAGTTGCAATAGCAGTACCGGAGCATCCTCCACTGGTACCTGTTACAGTATATGATGTTGTGGTAGCAGGAGATTCTGTTATTGAAAATGCAGTAGCCCCTGTTGACCATACATCCGTTGTGCCACCAACAGCACTTAATGCTGCTGATTGCCCGGTACAAAGTTGGTGATTTTATAATGGAACTTGCCGTAGAGCCACTGGACCACAGATAAGTAGTACCACCAGTTGCAGTAAGTGTTGCTGATTGTCCGGTACAAATTGTTTCGGAATTTACATTAATGGACAAAGCAGCTCCCACAGTAACCGTAGCAATAGCAGTACCAGAGCATCCGTTACTGGTTCCGGTTACAGTATATGAAGTTGTAGATGTTGGTGATTTTGTTATTGAACTTGCCGTGGAGCCGCTTGACCATAAAAAGGTTGAAACACCAGTTTCAGTAAGTGTAACATATTGTCCGGAACAAAATGTTTCGGAATTTACGGTAACTTCCAAAGGACCTCCAACACAAACAGTATCTACGTAGCCCCTGTTGACCATGAATAAGTAGTGCCACCAGTTGCAGTCAGGATCGCATTTTGTCCGGCACAGATTGTTACTGAATTTACCGAAACAGTAAGCCCTGAGCTTGCAACAAGTGTTTCCGTTGCTGTTTGAGTGCAGCCACTGGAACTTGTAACAGTAACAGTATAAGTGCCTGCACAAAGTCCGGAAGCGGTGGATGCGGTACCGCCTGAAGGTGCCCAGGAATAGGTATAGGGACCATTCGATCCGGATGCCGTTACTGAAGCTGTTCCATCACATGTACAGCTTGGATCTGTTGAACTTGAATTAAGCACCAATGGGGTTAAGGCATTGCAAGAATTGTTCATAGCGCTTATCCATGCTGCATTTGCAGCGTTATTGGCCGCACCAGGAGTTTGATTCCCTGCGGTTGTTACTCTGGTCCAATTAGACTGATTGGTTGGAACATTATTAACCGAATTGGTCATATAGGCAACCATAGCACTAGATGGACCACTAAAATAAATATCAGAGCTTGTTGTATTGTTACCCCAACTCACAGAAAAAACCTCATTTCCTGAAGGGTTTATCGTTTGAAATGAATCATCGCTATTCGCCATGGCAAGACAACCCCAACTACCACAGGCACTGAAACCTGTAGTTGGATACGTTGCAGTTGCAGTAGTTGGTAAGGATGTATTTTCCTCTAAAAGCGTACAATTACTAATTGGAAAAACTAATTTGCAGTTGCCATCCGACATTGAAACATCATCCGATGGAATACTGGCATTGATGTCGGCATCGTTATAAATAACAATAAGAGTTCCGATTGGAATACAGGACCAAAAAGCAGTGCTTTTAAAACGAATACAACCCTGCGCTATTCCTGTTCCAGGTCCTGTTGCATGGTTTCCATTATTATCATCGATATAATACCCTCTTAGATCCATGCAGGGAATTGAACTGCAAGTTGCTGTACCAACAACCAATAATTCTACATATTCCTTTGAACCACCAGGACCTTGCGAAACTTCATTAATAATTAATTGGGCTTTGGAAATAGAAACGAAGGCGAGCAGAAGAGTAAGGAGAAGTACAACTTTTCTAATTTTAACAACCATATTAAAACTTCTCTTTAAAGTTAATATTTTGAAATGTGTTAATATATCCGTTTTTCCGGTGGCAAATTTACTCCTTTTTTGCCTACTTAACGGAAATATAGGTTGTGGTTTTGTTAGACAATTGTTAACTTTTTAAGGGATACTGTGATAAAACCCGAATTTGGGCCAAGTTGCAAAACCAAACCATTACACACCCGCCTGATTATCAACATATTGCAAAAGTAGTCAGGTTTTTAAAAGCTGAATTTTATACGCTAAATACGAATAAAATAATATGCCTGATTTATTCTGCTTTTTGGGGTGACTAAAATTAAAGTTGAAACTACTTCCGGCTGTGTCAACCCGAACTTTTGTGACCTGTTCTTCGCAGTAAAAGGGATCTTCTTATTATGAAAGATATTGCTAAAACTACAAACAAGATCCCTCTTGGCGAAGAAGCCAATTCTTTCTTCAGAGAAGAACAGGTCAGAGAAGAATATTGTGTATAAATATGGTTTTTATTCACCATTCAAAGATTTTTTAGAAATTTAATTTAATGAATCAGAAATTTTGAAGCAAATCAGATTAGGGTTCTTTAAGGTTTTAAAACAAAAAACGAAGTCTTTTTAAAGACTTCGTTTTATGAATTATTTTTAATTTGAGTTAATTCTCTGCTTCTATTCGATTATAAGTTTACCAGTACCAATGATATTAGTGTTTTGGGAGATCTTATAAAAATAAATACCATTAGGTAGATCACCTCTTTCAATAACTATTTGCTGAGTAGAAACAGCACTTTTCACTTCAATTTCTTTTCCGGTTAGATCATACATCAAAAAATTTATTTTCTCTTTCCCTTTATTTCCATTTATTTTAATTGTTGTAAAAGTGCTAAAAGGGTTAGGAGAAACCTGTATTCCTATTTCTTGCTGTGGTTTACTGTTTACAGAAGCTACAACAGGCAACTCAACTTTTTTGATCACCCTGTTCACCCAATCAGATACTAATAGATTTCCATCCAAACTCATGATCACATCAATTGGTTTTCCCAATTTTGCAACAGCAGATGCACCATTTACATTTCCGGAAGTATGTGGAATTCCGGCAACAGTAGAAACATTCCCTTGGGTATCTATTTTCCTTACCGTATAATCAAATCTACCGGCAACGTAAACATTCCCAACATTATCCGTAGTTAAGCCTTTGGGAAAATAAAACTGAGCAGCTGTGCCCTGCCCATCTGAATGGCCTATTACACCTGTACCTGCATACGTGCTCATTGTACCATCAGGAAGCACCTTTCTGATGGCGGAATTGCCTTGATCACTTACGTAAAAAACATCATTCAATTTGTCGTATGCAATTGCAATAGGAAATGATAAGTCAGCAGACGCGCCAATTCCATCCACAAAGCCCGTTTTACCGCTTCCAACAAAAGTGCTGACATTGCCCTGGCTATCGATCTTTCTGATCATATTATTACCGGGATCGGCTACATATAAATTCATTGCGTTATCAAAACACATGTAATTCAAATAATCAAATTGTGCCGATGAATTACTTCCATTTACAAATCCTTTTTCACCACTTCCTGCGTAGGTTGTTACATTTCCCAAATTGTCAATTTTCCGTATTACGAAATTTGAATTATCAGAAATATAAATATTATTAAAATTATCTACTGCTATCCCTAAAGGATTGTTGAATTGAGCATTTGCCACGTTTCCATTTACCAAACCTGCAACTCCTGTTCCTGCGAAAGTAGTAACATTGCCAGCCGCATCTATTTTTCTTATTCGATGATTTGCGGCATCACAAATCAACAAATTCCCCTTTTTATCATACACCATTTGCTCAAGTCCAGAAAACTGAGCCGTTAAAGCCGGACCATCTGTGAATCCATTAACGCCAGAACCTGCAAATGTGGATAGTGTTTGTGCCTGCAGACTGATTGAGGTAAAAATGATTGCAGCAACTATTAGTACTTTTGTTTTCATTTTGCTGTTGTCGGTGATTATTGTGCTGACTCCGCACTCTTTTTTTTGACAAACTGTTTGTTAAAACTTCTCCAATATAAATTTGTAAAAACCTTAGTCCGTTTAATACTATGCTTATGCTAAAGGTAATTCATAGAATTAAAATTTCCAAATTATAACAAATCATATTTATCATCACATTTTTCGTACCAATTTATCTAATCTACCTCATAATTTTTCTTTTATGCCAAGCCCTGTGTGTTTTTCTATTCGTTTTTCTACAATAAATTTGAAATACAGAGCCTGTTTGTTCGTGAGTTGCCCTAAGCAACCCGCAAAATTTTCTCCATCTTACGTCCTTTTGCTATTTCATCTACCAACTTGTCCAAATACCTCACTTGTTGAGTTAATTTATTTTCGATTTCTTCCACCCTATAGCCACAAATCACACCAGTAATGAGATTAGCATTGGGGTTTATTGAAGCTTTCTGAAAGAAGGTCTCAAAAGTTACTTTTTTTTCAATGAGTTCTTGCAACTTTTTTTCATTGTAGCCAGTTAGCCACTCAATTACCTGGTGCAATTCTTTTTTCGTTCTCCCTTTTCTCTCCACTTTTGCGAGATAAAGCGGATATACCGAAGCGAATGTCATTTTTGCAAATCGCTCATCGTGATTGCTTGTGTCTTTCATACCTTACATTTTAACGTTAATCTCTTCCTTTATTTCAACCTTTCTAATTGACCTTTTCTTTTCACTAAGTTTTTATAGTCCCACTGAATTTCTCTTGATTTTTTTAGCCAACGTTTTAAATCTTTCGCATCAATTTCGGAAATATTGTTGTAGAATTTCGAAGCATCCTTAAATTTTTCACCTCTTATGTTTAAATCATTTTCTTCAAAGTCGGCTCCACTCCAAAACATTAATCTGATTCCCGCTTTTTGTTTGCTGTAACCTACAATTGGGTTGCCATCTAAAAACCAAACAGGATGGGCGTGCCAAATTTTACTTTCTGCTTCTGTCAATTCCTTGTCAATGATTGTGGCAAGTTGATTGCAAATTTCTTTGTCACCAGAGGCCTGTTTGTCGTTATATTCTTTAATTTCTTTATTCATTTTTGTTTGTAAAATTTAAGGATTTGCAATCGTTTCAACGCAGTCTTACGGGTTTTCGGCTACAAGCTGTGCGGTTATAGCACAAACCCGTCTTACCGCACAAAATTTATTAAATGTACTGAACTGAATGGCAAATGCAAAATATTTCGCGCGAAGCGCACAATTAAAAAAGCATTTGCAACTTGCACAATCTCCCGCATAGTTTGGAGGCACTGTTATAAGCCGTTTTTCTATTCAATATATTCTTCGTAAGTGTCTCAAGTGCAGTGCAACTCGCACAATTGCTTTTATATTTTTTGATTTTACTTGTACTCTGGGTTAGAAAAAGCCCCAAATGTAAAGTCTGTGAATTTAAGGTCGCGATGGTCTTTTGATTTCCTTATAGCAATCATAAGTGAATTTTCAACTGAGATATCCTCTGATGTGAATTTTCGTCCTATTACTTGAATAATTTGGCTGTCATCTTTATAAACTACTCCGTTTAGACAATCTAATATGCTTTTTAGCAAATTATCTATGTCAACTTTATTAATTCGTGATTTTTTTGCAGTAATAGAAATGAATACTTCTAATAAGCCTGTTAATGGCCATTCCTTACTTTTCTCTTCTGATAATTTTTCTTTAATTAAGGTCTCAAACTTTTTGTTTTTATCTACAGATTTCTTTAAATAAATATTGTGAAATATTTTTTTATACTTTTCTTGTTTTGAAGGAATTTCAATTAACGGAATCATTAGAGTTATGTCGATAATTGGGTTCGGTGTCCACGTTACACTTTTTAATGGTTGTTCTTTCATAGACTTTTTGATTTTGATATTTAATTGGATGTTAATTAGGGTACGCAACACTCAATGGTCCAAATACTCAGCGACCTAAATACAAAATCATATCATCTGCTCCATATTGTGGGTAATTCTTTAGATATTTTTTTTGATATTGGGTCTACAGTTGTTTTCCAGATAACTAATTTCACAAATTGATTTGATTTTAAATCATAATCTTCAAGTTG
>JAIOQD010000564.1 GCA_021413595.1 Bacteroidota bacterium
AGTTACAATCAAACTTTTGTAAAGTAAGAGCTTTAATCCTTTTTGGTCTTATGAAGTCCCATGATTATAGGATAAATTCAACAAACACAAGTCTCAATTCGATTGAAGCAAATATTTGGAATGATAATTATTACTTTGAAACACCATCATTTCCATTAACTGCAACTCTAAATTCACCAGGTGATAATAGTACATACATAGTAGGTTCAACCATTATTATTAAGGCCGATGCATCGGGAGGAATGGGATCAATACAAAAAGTGGAATTTTTTGCTGATACAACAAAACTTGCAGAAGATTTAACAAGTCCATATAGTTATAACTGGAGCAATTTTTCCCAAGGTAATTATACAATTACTGCAAAAGCAATTGATAGTTGGGGTAATACCTATTCTTCCTCTCAAGTAAATATTAACATAGAAAGCACTTTAAATACATGTTCTGCAACAGGAAAAATAACCAGAGACAAGTGGACTAATTTTTTAGGTAAAACGCTGGCTGAAATACCTGTTAACACTACTCCTACGAGCACTATTTTATTAAGTCTTTTTGAAGGGCCCAAAAATGTTGGAGATAATTACGCCACCAGAATACGAGGGTATATTTGTCCTCCTTCATCCGGTAATTATACTTTTTGGATTGCCAGTGATAATAACAGTGAATTGTACTTAAGTTCATCAACCAATCCAAATGATAAAGTTAAAATTGCACAACAAGATTTCAACTCTACTTCTCGTCAATGGAATAAATATGACAAACAACAATCACAACCGATACCTTTAATTGCAGGTAAAAGTTATTATATAGAAGCTTTGCACAGGGAAGGTTCGTTAAGTGATAATTTAGCAGTAGGCTGGCAATTGCCCGATAGTACTATGGAAAGGCCAATACCAGGAATTAGATTATCTCCTTTCCCTACAAGTTTGAATTTAGATAATAAACAACCTATAATCTCGATTCCAAAAATTACTGTAATCGGTCCAAAAAAAATAAACAAAGAAGAAGAAACAGTATTGTCTATTGAGTTGGATCCATTCGCTGTCTATCAATGGAAAATAAATAATGTTATAGTTCCAATGAGCAATAAACATTTCTTGAAGGTAACCAGGGAGGGCTCATATCGTGTAAAAGTGATAAAAGACGGAACTGTGAGCCTGTCGGACACAGTCAATATTCTTAGGGACAAAAAAACAGATATAATAAACCAGTTAAATAATGACGATATAAAAGATGAAATTGAGGATCCAATTATTTTAAAAGTATATCCTAATCCAAACACCGGGCTCTTTACAATAATTGTATGTATGCCAGTATCTGAATTGGCAAAGATACAGATGATGAATAGTTTAGGACAGGTTGTATTCAATAAAGAAATAAAAACTCAGAATGGCTGTATCAATGAAACTGTTGAAATAGATAAATCATTTTCCCCTGGAATTTATACGCTTAAGGTAATAATAGGAAATAAAGTTGAGAACACGAATGTGGTTCTGTTAAGATGATATTATAAATACGAAATATAAAGTAGCAAGAAATAATTTTCTATATAAATTACTTTTTTTATTATTTCAACATGAAAAAAATATATTTATTAATAGTGATAAACTACTTGTTTGTTAACCTTCATTCTCAAAATACCTGGAACCGATTAGCCAATTTTGGCGGTCTAAAAAAAAGACTGGCAGTTGCTTTTTCAATCGGGAACAAATTGTACGTTGGCACCGGTATTGACAGTGCCTCCGGAGCAACTAAGGATTTTTGGGAATACGATCCGGATTTAAATATTTGGACAAGAAAAGCTGATTTTGCTGGAGAAGCAAGATTTGGAGCAGTAGGTTTTTCCATTGGCAATAAAGGGTATATAGGAACCGGATCCAATGGATCAAGAGAATATCTTAATGATTTTTGGGAATTCGATCCTACCACAAACCAATGGACAAAAAAATCAAACTTAGGAACAGTTGGAAGGGTTTATGCTACAGCATTTGCAATAGGAGGGAAGGCCTATATCGGAACAGGAGAAATAGGCCAGGGAGATTTTGTCAGAGATATTTGGGAGTTTAATCCAATACTGAATCAATGGACACAAAAGACTGATTTTCCTGGTGAAGAAAGGCAACTTGCTGTTAGCTTTAATATAGGATTGAGAGGTTATTTGGGGACAGGTTTGTCAAAAAATGGAATTAAAAATGATTTTTGGGAATTTAATCCGCACACCAATTCATGGTTACAAAAGCAGAATTTAAATGGAATAGCCAGATATGGAGCCTCAGCTTTTTCCATTGGGATAAAGGGATATATTGTTTCGGGATGGAATGAAACTCCTTTACAAGACTTATGGGAATATAACAGCACCACAAACAATTGGATCAAAAAAAACGATTTTGAAGGTGTTCCAAGATTTAATTCTATCAGCATTTCTACTCCTAATAAGTGCTATTTTGGATTAGGGTGGAACAAATCGGAGACATCAGATTTCTGGGAGTTCAAGTAATAAATAAAAATTCATTTTGCATCTAACCATTTTCTCATGCGTTAATTGCATTCGATAAAATTTTGATTTAATCAAACAAACTAATTGATTTTCTTATTTAATTATTGATAACTAAAATAGAATTGGAATTAAATTAGTTTGGAACAATTGATTAAATCATAATAATTAATTAATGAAAAATTTTAAAATTCCAAAAAATACTTCACTTCTGATTTTCTTAAGGAATGGAACCTATCATACAGGTTTCTTATTATAATAATAAATACACCGCTTCACAAGCTGCGGAAATTGTTGAATTTATCAATATTACAAATACGAGAAATGTTAAATACTGGATAATCGGGAATGAACCTGATGGTTCTTATGGTAATATTAATGCTACTGGAGTAGCCAATTACGTCAAAGCTTTTTCACTAGCAATGAAAAATAAGGACCCCTCCATAAAAATAATTGCACCTGAAGCAGGTTGGTATAATAAAAACATCCTTGATGGCTTAACCACACCTGGTGGCTTAAATGATATTACAGGAAAGGATGCTAATGGGAATTTTATTGTTGATATTATATCTTTTCATCTTTTTGCATTCAGCGGAACTCAAACAAGAAGCAAGGTTATAAGCTACCTCACTACTCCTGGTTTATTTGAGGATAACCTAACAGAATTGAATCAAAGGATTACCGCTTGTAACAATTTCCACCAAAGAAATTTAAATTCACCATTAGGGATTGCTGTAACAGAAGCAAACATCATGTGGAAAAAACTTCAGGGAGATGATATTTATAATTTGGGAGCCAGTAGTTTTTTGTGTGGTCAATTCTGGACAGAAATAATTGGAATTTGTATGAAAAGAAATGTAAGTATTTTAAATTTCTGGAGTGTGATCGAGGGAAGTGAATTAGGGTATTTAAGCGATTTATCCACATTGCCTAAACCAACCTATTACCATTTCCAAATGTTGGCTGGTAATTTTAAAGGTGAATTTTGTAATGGAACTGACAATAAAACAAATGTCAAATGCTTTGGAAGTAAAAAGGATGATCAAATTTCGGTTGTCATTATGAATCAGGATCAATCAAATGATTTTATTTATACACTAAGATTGGATACTAATTTGATTTCTGGGCTAGATCCTTTAAAAATAAATATTGATGCAGATATTAATAATGAATATAATGATACACTTTTCAGAGAGTCATCAGTTTTATTAACATTAAACTCCAATGGAACACTTATCAAAAAATGTGTTTATAAACTTTACGGAAATGCCGATAATAACCTTTCGCCCACATGCACTATATTAGAAGCTGCACTACCTGCTGCTCCTTCAACATCCGCATCATTTGCTGTAATTGGTGATTTTGGATTAGCAGGTAACAACGAACTTGCAGTTGCTAATTTGGTGAAATCATGGAACTCTGATTTTATAATTACCACTGGAGATAATAATTATGAACTTGGTCAAAGCAGCACGATTGATGCTAACATAGGACAATATTACCATGATTATATTTATCCATATTCTGGAAATTATGGAGCGGGTGCAGATTCTAACAGGTTTTTCCCTGCCTTGGGTAATCATGATTTAAATACAAATAATGGGGCTGCTTATTTACAATATTTCACACTTCCAGGAAATGAAAGATATTACGATTATGTAAAAGGCAATATTCATTTTTTTGTTTTAAACAGTGATCCAAGGGAAGCTGATGGGAACGACAGCACCTCCATTCAGGCGTTTTGGCTTAAAAATAAAATTCAAAATTCAAACTCTAAATGGAAGGTCGTTTACTTTCATCATTCTCCTTATTGCTCGGATGCAACGCAAGGTAGTCTGGCTTATATGCGGTGGCCATTTAAAAAATGGGGAGCTAATGTTGTTTTGAGCGGGCACTCACATGTATATGAAAGACTGATGGTGGATGATTTTCCTTATTTTGTAAATGGTGTAGGAGGGAAGAGTCTTTATCCTTTTAAAGCAACACCTTTATCAGAAAGTGTTTTTCGTTATAATTCAAATTTCGGTGCAATACATTGCAATGAATATTCTGATACCTTATCTTTTCGATTTTATAATAAAGCAGGAACTCTTATTGATTCTTATTTGCTAACCAGAAATCTGGGACCTTTAGGTGTTATAGTTTCCTCGCCACCAAATAATTCCACATTTTCATTTGGAACTCCTGTTGTAATTAATGCAACAGTAATAGGAGGTTTAGGAGGGATTAATAAAGTTGATTTTTATATGGATACTATAAAGTTAGGAACTGATTCTATTTATCCCTTTTCTTTTACCTGGACAAATGCACCGCTGGGCTCTTATTCATTAACTGCAATTGTTAGCGATAATTCAAATAATACTGTTTTATCCTTGCCCTCAACTATTACTGTTGTGATGCCATGCACATCTGCCGGCAAAATTACCAGAGATTTTTGGGCAAACATTTCGGGTACCTCTATAGCAAGTATCCCTTTGAATACTGCTCCTACAAGTATTACTCAACTTACTGTTTTTGAAGGACCTTCTAACGCAGCTGATAATTATGGAAGCCGTATTCGAGGATATATATGCCCTCCAATATCAGGCAATTATACTTTTTGGATTGCAAGTGACGACAATAGTGAATTGTGGTTAAGTACAACTGATCAAATTATTAATAAAATAAAAATTGCTTCAGTATCAGGATATACTTCCTCCCGGCAATGGACAAAATATGCTGGCCAGCAATCAGCTCCAATACATCTTATTGCTGGTGTTCAATATTATATCGAGGCCATACATAAAGAAGGTACACAAGGTGATAATTTAGCTGTTGGCTGGCAATTGCCCAATGGTGTTTTGGAAAGACCGATCCCTGGTACGCGGCTTACTCCAATTGTTTTTCCATTAACTGCAACAATTAGTTCCCCGGCAAATAATAGTTCTTTTATAGAGGGTTCCACTATCACAATTCAAGCTGATATATCCGGAGGAACGGGAACAATACAAAAAGTGGATTTTTTTGCGGATTCAATAAAAATTGGAGAAGATTTTACAAGCCCTTACAGTATTGTATGGAGTAATGTTCTTCAAGGTAATTATGAACTTACTGCTAAAGTAACAGGGGAGGGGAGTGATACTGCTATTTCTCCAATAATAACTATTTCTGTGATGCTTCCGGTAACATGCAGCGCAACTGGTAATATTTCCAGAGAGGTCTGGAATAATATAAGTGGTTCAAATGTTTCATCAATACCCGTAAGCACACAACCTAATTCAATAGGGTTGTTAACGATCTTTCAAGCACCTGAAAATGTTGGGGATAATTTTGGTCAGCGAATAAGAGGCTATGTTTGCCCACCAATATCCGGTTATTATGTTTTTTGGATAGCAAGTGATAATAGCAGTGAATTATGGTTAAGCACAGATGATAATTCGAATAATAAACAAAAAATCGCTTCTGTTTCGGGTTATACGTCTCCGAGACATTGGACAAAATATTCCTCCCAACAATCGGCTACAAAAAGTCTTATTGCAGGTCATAAATATTATATTGAGGCTTTGCATAAAGAAGCAAGTCAGGGAGATAATTGTGCTGTAGGATGGCAATTGCCCAATGGAACTTTAGAAAGACCGATACCCGGTACAAGGCTTTCTCCATTTAATATTCCGCTATTAACTAATATAAGTTCACCGGTAAATAACAGTTCATTTAGTGCCGGTTCAGCTATTACAATTCAGGCTATTGCAACAGGAGGACTTGGAACAATACAAAAAGTAGAATTTTTTGCTGATTCAACAAAAATTGCTGAAGATGAAACAAGTCCATACAGTTTTGTATGGAATAATGTAATTGAGGGTAATTATAACCTATCTGTCAAAGCAACAGATAGTGGAAACAATAGTGCTGTTTCGGCAAAGGTAACTATTTCTGTAATGCCAATTGTAGCATGTAGCGCTACAGGCTCAATCGCAAGAGAAGTATGGAGTAATATTAGTGGTTCATCAGTTAGTGCTATTCCCCTCGGCATAAATCCAAGTTTAACAGGGCTGCTTTCTATTTTCGAAGCACCTCAAAGTTTTGCGAATAATTTTGGCCAGCGGATCAGTGGTTATGTTTGCCCACCGGTAAGCGGTAATTATATTTTTTGGATAGCAAGCGATAATAGCAGTGAATTATGGTTAAGCACAGATAACACTCCGGATAACAAACAAAAGATCGCCTCTGTTTCGGGTTATACGTCTTCAAGACAATGGACAAAATATTCCACACAAAAATCGGTTTCAAAAAATCTTATAGCCGGTCAAAAATATTATATAGAAGCATTACATAAAGAAGCTGACCAAGGTGATAATTGTGCTGTAGGATGGCAATTACCATCAGGTGTTCAGGAAAGACCGATACCGGGTAACAGACTTTCCCCATTTCAACTGAGTCCTTCAGTAGAATTAATTTCAGCAGGTA
>JAIOQD010000071.1 GCA_021413595.1 Bacteroidota bacterium
AGCCTTTATGTCAATTGTGGGTCACAATATCTTAAAACAGGTAGTAAGCAATAATAATTTTAGTACCCCCGCTCAAATACTGGATAGTTTAAATGAAGGAGTAAGTGAAACACTGCATCACGGTGGTCACGAACACGAAGAAGGACAAGCCAAAGATGGAATGGATATTTCATTTTGTACCATTGATTTCAAAACACTTGAATTACAATATGCCGCAGCTTATAATCCTTTATACATTGTAAGAAACGGACAATTAATTCAAACAAAGGCTAATAAATTTCCAATTGGTTTATTTTTAGGAGAAGAAAAAAAGAAATTTACTAACCATACCATACAACTTGAAAGAGGAGATACCGTTTATATTTTCTCCGATGGATATGCCGATCAATTTGGTGGACCTTATGGTAGAAAATTTATGGCGATCCCTTTCCGTGTTTTATTAATGGATATAAACAAAGAACCGATCGAAAAACAAAAAATTATCTTAAACAAAACTATTGAAGATTGGCGTGGACAACTAGATCAGGTAGATGATATTTTAGTAATTGGTCTTAAGATCCCATAACCTCATTCCTTCAAGCCCTTCGGGGTGTCTTATCTCTGATAATGCCAATTTATAAAATCAATATATCCATCCGAATTTTGTTTCTAAATCCCATATAAAATAGTTCAGTACTACCGTACATTTTTATTATCTTGTTAATGGTTCTTTAAGCTTTACAAAAACCTCCGTTTTTTTCGAGAGATTACTGAAAATTGCTTATTTTTGGCTTATTCTACTGTTTTAACCCAAATTACGCATTGAGTAATTTTATAAATGAAATTCGGGCTACAACTGCTGTCAATATTAGAATGCGGCTAAATGTTTGAGTAAAAATCTCTAATGTGTAGCATTAAAAAAATTTCAAGAGTAAACCTTTCAAATCACCTATTAAAAAAGGAATTTAGAAGGTTCTTGCAATATATTTTTTTGCCTAATGCGTAATTTGGGTTAAAATAAATTATAATAGTATTACATCCGAAATTCGGCATTTATCAAATTTTCGAAACTAGTTCAGAATAACTTTCAATAGTGCAACACAAGCTTTAATTAGCCGCTTTTTTATATAAAAAGCCTTTCATTTTGAACATTTTATTCATTTATGTTACTAAATTCTAATATGGAATAAAATATATGAGAAAAATATACTTTTTAATAAGCGCATTCATATTTCTGCTGAGCAATATAGCCTCATTTGCTCAGGTATATGCACCTCCTCAAGGGATAAATTATCAGGCAGTGGCGCGAGATACAGCCGGAAAGCCAATAAGCAGCAGCCTCAACCTAGTAGTAAGGTTCACCATCTGGCCTGATAATTCAGGTACAGGAACCAGCCTTTTTACAGAAACACATAGTCCCGTTAGCACCAACCGTTATGGATTATTTACCTTGATTATTGGAAGTGTTAACATCACCGATTTCCAAAATATAATTTGGCCACTTGGTGATAAATTTATAGAAGTAGAAATAGCAACTGTAGGTGGGAGCAGTTATACTTCAATGGGCATCACTCAGCTGATGAGTACTCCTTATGCCTTACATTCAAAAACATCACTTTACGCTTATGGAAATTGGTCAGTTGCAGGAAATAATATAACAAGCCCTACAGATTTTATCGGAACCACTAATTCACAGGATCTGATAATAAAAACAAATAATACCGAAAGAGTGATAATAAAATCGGCTGGAAATGTTGGTATTGGCACCTCCACTCCACTGAGCAAATTAGATGTAGCAGGTGGAGTTTCGGTAGGATCCGCTTATTCTGGGATTACAGCTGCTCCTGCAAATGGTGCAATTATCGAAGGTAACGTTGGAATAGGAACATCTAGTCCTGATCCTGCGGCAATACTTGATCTTTCAGGGCAAATAAAAATTACTGGAGGCAATCCCGGAGCTAATAAAGTATTAACTTCTGATGCCACAGGTTTAGCTACATGGACAAATTCCGACACTGGAACTGTTATTTCTTTTAGCGCAGATTCATTAGCTCCCTTTTTCACTACAACTGTTACAAATGCAACATTAGCACCAGCCTTGTCATTTAGTCTTTCTAATGCGGCTCCCTATACTATTTGGGGTAATAATAGCGGAACAAGCACCAGTCCAGCCTATTTTGTGCCAAGCCTTGCATCTCCCTTATTTCAAAATCAGGGAACTTCAACCACGGTGCTTCATGGCAATGCCACAGGAAGCCCTACCTGGGGACAAATTGTGAATGCTGATATAACAAATGGTTCCATTAATATTGCTACAAAAGTTTCAGGACTACTTCCTATTGTAAATGGTGGTACGAATACAAATACAATAGGCTTAGCAGGTTCTGTGCCTTATTCCAACACTACCGGTACAGCTTATGGGTTTTCGGCAGTAGGTACTTCCGGGCAGGTTCTTACATCAGGGGGAGCAGGAACTCCAACATGGACCACCCCAACTAACGGAACAGTTACTTCTGTAACAGGTATTTCTCCAGTTTTTTCTACAGGTGGAGCTACACCTGCTATTTCCGTTGCCACTAATAGTCAATCAAGCCCGGGTGTTGTTACTGCAGGAGGGGCGAACTTCAACAAAGTTTGGAAAACAGATGGCGCTGGAGCTCCCGCTTGGCGGAACGATTCTTCTACCTCCTATACTGCAGGTACAGGATTATCGCTATCCGGAACAACCTTTAATAGTGTTTGGACCCAATCGGGTAATGATATTTATAATAATAATACAAGTAGTGTTGGAATTGGAACAGCCACCCCCTCTGCACAACTTCATACCACTGGCGGAGTACGTTTTCAAGCCCTTACTGGCACAGGAATTCGATTTATTTTGACGGATGCAAATGGCAATATTTTCCCTGGAACGTCACCAGGTGCTGGAGGAACACTAAATTATGTGGCCAAGTTTACTCCTGACGGAAGTACACTTGGTAATAGTAGTATTTTTGATAGTGGAACCAATGTTGGTATTGGAACAGCTGCTCCTACTTCTCAGCTGCACACAATTGCATCTGGTGCGAAAACGGCTGATTATTCAGGAGTAAGGTTTACAAATAATGCAACTTCAGCTTCAGGTACATTTACAAAAGCTGCTTTGGAATTAAAATCTAATGGTGCATGGCTTGGAATTAATGCTGCTAATATTGGACTCTATGTTTCTGGTGTTTCTGGCGGAACTACTAATTATGATGCTATATTTAATGGTGGCGGAAATGTTGGTATTGGAACAATGACACCAGGAGAGCGATTAACAATTAATTATACGGGAGGTGGTATCGCTCCTCTTTTAATTGCATCTCCAGGTGGGGTTGGTAATACATTAACCGTTACATCTGATCATAGATTTTTATATTCACCTCAAGTTAATTCAACTGGCGGAACTTTAGTGAATTTTGGTGGCAATCTTCCATCTGTTGCAACAAACGGGTCATTTATGACAATTAATCCTTTAGCTGTTGTTGCAAGTTCTAAACTTTTGAATGTTTTAGAAGGAGCCTTAAGTAGATTAGTTGTGGATGGTAATGGCAATGTTGGTATTGGAAACCCCTCTCCAACTGCACTATTACATTTATATGGAAGTACCAATTTCAGCAGGGAACTTAAAATTGAAAACATAAATGCCGGAACAAATGCTTCTGCACAATTATCTTTATATAACAATGCTGGAAATTTTGCCGGGATGATTTTGGGCAGCTCCACAAATACTACCTATGCAGGAGCAAATGGATTGACAGTTGGAACTTTTGGGCCTGGAAATGTTGAATTTTATACAAATAATGTTTCAAGAGCAATTATTGATCAAAATGGAAATGTTGGTATTGGAACTACATCACCTGCTACCAATGCAAGGCTTGCTATTAAAGATGGGCATTTGCAAAGCCAACAAACAACTGTACCAAGTATTGGCGCCACTAATACCAATTCCCAAAGCTTATCTAATGCAACAGATGTTGCAGGAAATATTTCTTTTTCGCCTAGTGTTGGAATTTCAGGTAGTGTATCAGTTATTTTCAATAAAACTTATAGTACTTCACCAATAGTGGTACTTACCC
>JAIOQD010000072.1 GCA_021413595.1 Bacteroidota bacterium
TGATAGAAACTTCACCTCCATATTTCCTCTGAACTTTTCTGCAACACGTTCCATTTGTGTGCTCATATCAGGACAAATAGTTTTGCATGTGGTAAAAAAAAAGTCGGTTACATAAACACTGCCATCAAAATCCTTTTGAGTAACTATTTGACTATCCTGATTTATAAAACTAAAATCCTGTATTGTATGAAAAGTAGTGTCGGTTTTCCCATTTTTTGATTCATAGTTTTTCTCTCCATAAATAGGGAGATAGCTAATGGGTTTATCATTGTCATAAACAAAAAAAGCATATACAAAAACTCCTGTTGCTACAAGCAGTATAAAAAGATTGATATATTTTATTTTCATTGGTTTTATGTTTTGTTAAAAAAAAAATGCAACTTAGATGAGGCTATTTTTTTATGATGAATTACTATTTTGTTTAAACGGGAAGTGTTTGGCAGCTTCACATATTTTGTTTAATTATTTTTCTACATAGTGTTTTTTTTGCACTCATTGCTTTAGTGGTTACCCAAACTATTTTCAATTTCGGTTTTCAAAAATTCGTAATTCAATTTTTTTTCAAAAAAGCGGTTTAACTTTTTTTGATTGTTAATTACCAATGTAGCAGGAATTGCACCAGTCCATTCATCAGAGATTTTTGGAATAAAATAATTTGCATTTAGTTCATCCAGCAACACTACCTCTGATCTTATTTTTTTTGTTAAGATGAAAGGTATTAATTTGATTTTTAGATCCTCCTTAAAATCCAAACTCACTAATAGTACTTTTACTTTTTTATTAATATAAGTGGTGTTGATACTATCAAAATCAGGTAATTCTTTAACGCATGGAACACACCATGTAGCCCAAAAGTTAACAATATAGGTAGTGTCGGAATTATTTCGGATACGTTTTTCTAAATCAGTGATCTTTATTACACTTACATTTTGTGAATAAAGTGTAATATGAAATAGGGTTAATAAAACAATTACAATTATATAGCGCATTGGTAAATCTTAATTCTTGTGTCTTATATATTATGCTTTCCGTTTTATTATATAACCGTTTTCAACTTTTTCAAAACCTACTTTTGGATAATATTCCATGGCGGATGTAGTGGAAAGTAAAAGTAACATTGTTTGATCACCAATAGCTTGTTGAGTGATATCAATTAATGTTTTTCCTATCCCAAATTTTTGATATTCTTTTTTTACGGCCAAATCTGAAAGATAGCAGCAATAACTATAATCAGTAACCGAACGTGAAATACCAATCAATTCCATCCCTTTCCATGCAGTTACAACCAGATTAGAGTTGTCAAGCATTGTTTGCATTCGCTTTACATCATCAACAGGGCGGTTGATGCCGGAGCTCTTAAACACTTCAATAACTGCTTCCGCAGTTACCTTTTCATTTGTTCTGAATTGAATTTCCATGAGAGAATTGTCAAT
Source organism: Bacteroidota bacterium (assembly GCA_021413595.1). Taxonomy (GTDB): domain Bacteria; phylum Bacteroidota; class Bacteroidia; order 2-12-FULL-35-15; family 2-12-FULL-35-15; genus 2-12-FULL-35-15. The sequence continues at coordinate 1,434 of JAIOQD010000072.1, forward strand.
TTGCCCCACCAAACCTCCCCCACCGAAGGGGAAAGAGCGCCAACACACAAGCCATGTTAAAAGACGATTGTGCACATACGAACTCCTCCCCTTCGGTGAGGTCGGTTGGGGCTGTTGTTAAAATATTTTGCTATTTTCGTTCCTCAAAATTATACAAATAAAACAATATGAAGATTTATTTATTATCAGTTTTTTCATTACTCCTGGTTAATAACCTAAGTGCACAAAAAAAAGAGATCACATTAGAAGATATATGGAAAACAGGGACATTCCGCAGTAATAGCGTACTTGGCTTGGTTTCAATGAAAGATGGAATTCATTATTCCACCATACAAAATGATACAATTTTCCGTTTTAGTTATGAAAAAGATACAGCTCCCGAACTAATTGTATGTAAAAGTCAATTACTATTAAATGGATCAACAATTAATATTGACAACTATCAA
>JAIOQD010000458.1 GCA_021413595.1 Bacteroidota bacterium
GGTGCTACAGCCGATTTTGTTTTGTCACAACCTAATTTACGAAACTCCAACGGTCGCACCATCGATGTGGGGGATTTTGCTGTGCCACAAATTGTTGATATAGATGCAGATGGGAAAAATGATGTAGTAATTGGAGGGCGCAACGGGAAAATAGCTTACTATAACCATATTGGAAGCGCCACAGCTACGTTACCTTTATTGGATTCTGTTACCCATTTTTTGGGGAAAATAAAAGTAAATTTACCCGGATATGTTACCGGATACAGCTATCCATTTGTTTTTAAACAAGATGGCGTCACCAAATTATTGGTTGGTGAGGAAAGTGGTTATATTCGTCTTTATGATAATATTGATGGAAACCTTTCAGGAACCTTTTCTTTGGTAGATTCTACTTACGAGGAAATTTTCCAAGGCACCCGCACTGCACCAAACGGTGCTGACATTAATAACGATGGGTATATGGATCTGGTAGTGGGGAATTATCAAGGAGGTGTTTCCTTTTACAAAGGCCAGTCAAGTCCATCATCTGTAACTTATCCTTATAATTTTATTCAATGGTATTTTGATCTGTTTCCAAATCCCGCGGACAATACCATTAACCTAAAGATCCGAAATGATAATAACAGTTCCTATTCCCTTGATTTATATACTATAATGGGCCAACTTATCAGTTCACAAGAAATAATTAATAATAGTATCCTATTGAATACTCAGGGTTTGGCGCAAGGCATATACATTTGTAAAGTATCGGAACTAAAGACTGGTGGTATTAAAACTGCTGAACAAATTAAACGGATCGTTATACGGCATTAAGTTTTAATGTAGCTTTGGTATTAATTGGGGCGTACCTTTCTTAAACAAGAAAGGCCGGGCTTTCCACTGCAATCTTTTCTAAACAGAAAAGCCTGCCCGACTGAAAGACATCAGTCGTTCGGGCGGGGATTTCCGTTGCAATCCCTAACGCAACATTTACGCTTTGAAAGAGTTTTACACCCGGAAAAAAGAATATTTTAATGAGCATTTTAAAATCGATAACCGCTTTAATTGGATTTGTATTTTTAACTTCTCTGGCTTCTGCACAGTCTTTAACGGCTGTGCCTTCCTTTGGAAGCAATCCCGGTAATTTATCTATGTACACCTATGTTCCTGCCGGGATTTCGGGGTCGGTATCCTTGGTTATTGCTATGCATGGCTGTTCGCAGAGTGCCAGTATCTATGCTATTGAATCAGGTTGGAATAAATTAGCCGACAGGCATAAGTTTATTATGGTTTATCCTGAGCAGGTAAGCGCTAATAACAGCAGCAAATGTTTTAACTGGTTTGAAGCGGGCGACCAAAGTAAAAACCAGGGGGAAGCCCTCTCCATCAAACAAATGGTAGATTACGTAAAATTAAACTATACCATCGATCCGGCCAAAATTTTTGTAACAGGTTTATCTGCCGGTGCCGGTATGACAAGTGTAATGTTAGCTGCCTATCCGGAGGTTTTTAACAAAGGAGCCATTATGGCCGGAATACCCTACAAAGCTTCATCATCAGCTTCTACAGCAACCTTTGCTATGGGAGGATATGTAGTAAAAACTCCAACACAATGGGGTACTTTGGTAAGGAACGAAAATCCTTCTTATACAGGTCCTTTCCCTGATATAGCCATATTTCATGGTTCTGCTGATCTAACTGTAAATATTATAAATGCAGCTGAGCTTATCGATCAATGGACGGATGTGAATAATGCAGACCAAACAGTTGACGCTACTAATAGCGCATTTCAGGGAAATACATCTGTGGAGCA
>JAIOQD010000466.1 GCA_021413595.1 Bacteroidota bacterium
CACTCAATATATTTATTCTACAAAATCTTCTTTAGTTATCGTTAATAAAGATTTGGTTTTAACTGCTCCTGTTGCTGCAACACTTGTAAGAGTGGATAGTGCTGAAACAGCCTTCGCTAAGCTTTTGGAGATGTATAACCAAGTGAAGCTTAATAAAACAGGTATTTCAAAACATGCTTTTATTTCGGAAAGCGCAAAAATAGGAAGTAATATTTATGCCGGAGAATTTGCTGTGATCGGTGAAAATTCAAGGATAGGAAATAACGTTAAAATATATCCTCAGGTATATATTGGAGATAATGTGGTTATTGGTGATAACACTACTTTGTTTGCAGGTGTGAAAATATACTCTGAAACTGAAATTGGAAAAGACTGCATTATTCATTCAGGAACTGTGATAGGAAGTGATGGATTCAGATTTAATCCTCAAAATGATAATCAAAAGATCCCGCAAATTGGGAATGTAATAATTGAAGATAATGTGGAGATTGGTGCTAATTGTGCTATCGACAGAGCAACCTTGGGTTCAACCATTCTTCGTAAAGGTGTGAAATTTGATAACCTGATACATATCGCTCACAATGTAGAGGTTGGCGAAAATACCTATATCGCTGCTCAGGGGGTTATTGCAGGCTCTTCAAAAATTGGTAAAAATTGTATGTTTAGCGGTCAGGTTGGAATAGTTGGGCATGTGAATATTGCTGATAACACTATGATTACCGCCCAATCTGGTATATCAAAAAGTATTACTAAAAAGGGCGAAATACTTATGGGCTCTCCGGCATTTGAAGCAAGCAAATATAGAAAAGCCTTCATTCATTTCCGTAATCTTGATTCTCTTGTTCAGCGTGTTGACAATATGGAAAAGGAAAATAAAAGAGGGCACTTTGATAGTTTGTAAATACCGGCTTTAAGTAAAAATAAATAATTTAACACAGAGGTTACGGAATGTTAGGAGTTTCACAGAGAAAAGTAGAGTAACTTTTCAAAAAAAGTTTTTTTAACTCTGTGTACCTCTAATTTTTTCTGTGTCCCCTGTGTTGAAAAGGATCGAATGATCATTTCAACTCTGGTAAAGAATATTTTCTTCCAGCGTTCTCTTTTTTCAAGTAATCCATTAAAGGACTAAAATAATCAAGCATAGCTTTTGCGCTTAATTCGCTTCCTGTTTTTTCTTTCAATACCTCTCTCCAATCTTTACTTGCACCCGGTGTCATTATATCAGCAATAAATTTCCCAACTTCTTTGTTTCCATAATAATTAGTAGCGTGTGGATCCTGATGCAAAATGTTTTTTGCGATATGGTCATGCACCTGAAACAATAAAATATAAGATAATGCATAATCATAATATTGTGCAGGATCGTCATTGATATGCGTTTTAGTTGCAGCATCGCAATATTCTTCTCCTCTTTCCGTAGAGGGAGAAATACCTTGATATTGCTTGGCAAGTTCCCACCAGCGTTTGTTAAGTTGATCGGCAGGTAAATTGTTTGCGTAAAAATCATGTTCAAACATACTCATGGTTCCAGTGCTAAATGGAATGAATACCACATAGTTTAAAGCTTCCTTTAATAAAGTTTGCATTTCATCTGATTTTGTATTTTTAGGAATAAGATCTAAGTTTTCCATAAATGGTTTTTGCATGGCGGCCATACCCATCATACTTCCTAATGCTTCGTGGTAAGCGCGGTTAGCTCCTTCTCGCAATAAAACAGGTACTTCAGGATTACTATAAGATAAATAATAATAGATATGTCCTAATTCGTGGTGTGATGTTTCATACCACTCGCTGTTAGGTATAACACTCATTAGTGAACGAACATCTTTATCATAATCCATGTGCCAGGCCGAAGCATGGTTGTTTTTTTTATATTTTGCATCAACAGGAGCGGGGTACAGATCTGATTTATCCCAAAATGTTTTTGGCAATTCGGGGAAGCCAAGACTAACATAAAAGCGCTCGCCTTGTTTTACGATCCATTCAGCATCTTTTGTTTTTAAAGCACTGTCTAAATTAATCCCTTTTACATCCACAAGGCTTGCCCAGTCTTGTCCCCAACGATTTGGTAACCAATGCGCAGGAATCAGATCAGGAAC
>JAIOQD010000467.1 GCA_021413595.1 Bacteroidota bacterium
GAAAATGAAATAACGGTACCTGGACGCTGGCATACAGCGTAAACAACAAAAAGAACCTGTTATAATTGTGCAACTGCTTGTTTCTTAACGCGAAGCAATACCATGCGGTAAGTATGCCACTCACCACAATACTTTTTACGAGGAAAAGAATGAGACTATCCATGCAGGTTTATTTTTTCTTTAATTGTTTGAGCAATAATTCCAGGTCTTTTACAGAGAGTTTGTTTTCATCGACAAGGAAGGACACCACACTGCTGAACGAACCTTCAAAGTATCCTTTGGCAACGTTGACAAGTGTTGTCCTGGAATAATCATCCTTTGAAACAACGGGATGGTACCTGTGTATCCTGCCTACAAGCTCTATACTTACAAATTCTTTATCCACCAAGGTTTTAAGAATAGTGGCCACAGTATTCTTATGTGGCTGCGGAACGGGCATTTTGTCCACAATCTCCATCAGCAATCCATCGCCCAGTTTCCAGAGCACTTTCATTACCTGTTCTTCAGCACGTGTCAAAGATTTCATTTAAAACTACGTTTATAGTTCAAATGTAAAACTATTTTTATAGTTCTACCAAATATTTTTTGAAAATTGTTTCACATTGTAAAATCAGGACATGCCGGTGATGGGCCATTTGTTATAACTTTATTTTGCAAAAATCAAGAGTATAGATGATTGATAAATGGAAGATCATCTTTAAAGCCAGCCTGTATTACTTTTTAGTATTGATCCTGGGAATGATTGCCGATCAGTTGTTTGACGATGTGAATGACCTCCTGTTTCCGTTTTCCCTGTTGATGCTATTGTTTTTTCCATTATTGTTTGCTTCTTTCGTAGCCTTATATATTATGAGGGAGAAGGACAGAGAAAAGGAAAGGGCAAGAAAATACCAGGAAGAAATGAAGAATGAGAATTTGAACAGCGACAAAATGAGGATGCGCAAGTTTCGTTAAACTACTATTGCCTCGCCGGGTATTCAATCAAACAACATCTCTTTCTGCCAGTAAGCAGGGCCAGTTATACAATCCATGATTTTAATTAGCGGAGCCAACCGGATTTACAATGAGCATAGTATTATTCATCCGGTGCATGGGAGACTATGCTTTTACCCGCTTAATATTCTGTTGATTCATCCTGTAGCCCTTAACTAATTCTTCCGCTGATTTATATCCAGCTTTCTCAAGCCGTTTACGATACCATTTTTCTTTGTCATATATCTTCTTAAAAGCGGTATAATTACCCTTCCGCAACCTGGGAAGACCCATAAACCTCCCTTTTAATTCAATAAACGAAATGGAATTTTCCGGTGCGTTTAGTTCAACCTCCAGATGTGGGTAGGTGTCTGTAGTTACCCATTTATATATTCCGTTTGCATTCTGAGTGTTCCAAACAAAATTTCTTATACGCGTGTTTTTATCAGTGTGCCCATCATTAAAATAAATAGTGCCTAACCCTCCTCCTATCCCAAATGGTGACCTTACCAGGGGTTTAAAGTAAAATACAATTCGTGAATGCTCCTGGCTATAACCGTAGTTAAATGACAAAATGCAGATGATAAGTAACCAGTTGTTTTTCATTGTGAACTAATTAAATCCGGGCTTGCTTGGGTGTTAGATCATTTAGGTGAGAAAGTATAATTTGCAATAAAGTATTTTTCAAGGTGCGTTATTTTTTGCATTACCATAACGCCAACATAAACATTATTATTGTTTAAAGTTTATGGAGCTACCTCAATGTCATTAATTTAAGGAAGCCTGAAGTTAATATGAATAAGCCTCACGTGAAACCGGAAGAAAATGGGGTTTAAAACACCCCGTTCCGGGTTGGTGTGGTATTGGAAATATCAAACGACTAAGTAGTCAATAACATTGGGCGCTACCTTAAAATATCCACGCTTGCAGATGGGTTTGTGTTTTGCAGGGTTACAATTTCGCCCGCACACCTTTCACTTCATCAGCCGTAATTGCATTGCCGGCATTACCGAAATTGCTGTATACAAAACTGAGCACAGACGCTATTTCATCATCATTGAGTTGTTGCGGAGGCATAATGCCATTGTATTTCTTGCCGTTGACTACTATTTCTCCTGTACGTCCTTTGATCACCTGCCCGATTGCACGCTCTTTGTCCGTCAGGTAATCTGATTTGGCAAGCGGTGGGTAGGTATTAGGTATTCCTTCTCCATTGCCCAGGTGGCAGGAGGCGCAGTTTCTCATATAAATATCTTTTCCGGACACAACAGCTTGCTTTGCGCCAGCGCCGTTTTCTGTTTCATTTTGGGTTGAGTCACCGCACGAGTACAGGGAAAACAAGGTAATTGTAACAAGTACCAATAAGCTGATTTTTTTCATTACTGCCGTGAGTTTTGTTTCAAATGAATCCCGTAAAAGTATTGATCTTTTACTTTAAAAATCTTTGTGTTTGCTTTTCCAAACAAAATAAATAACTAAATTTATATAAATTTAG
>JAIOQD010000468.1 GCA_021413595.1 Bacteroidota bacterium
CAAAAATTTATATCTTTAACATATTCAAACACAAACTATTTTATTAGCATAACTCAATAATATTATTTTCAAAATGAAAAAAAACTTCCTTATCTGCATTTGTATATTCATGAGTATTTTATTCGGGAAGATTGCTACAGCACAACTAAGTCATGGTGGTAAACCATTGAGTTTCGATAAAAATTTTCAGTCAGAAGAGCCGGTTGAATTTAAAAATATGCCTTCTTTTGATCTTGACGCATTAAAAGCTGAAGATGAAATAAACTCTCAAAACAAAGGTCCATTCCGTTTTGGTTTTAACCATTACGTAAATTATGATCTTAATAATTCAGGGAGTTGGATCACACTGGCTAATGGTGACAGAATATTTCAACTAGGCTTAAGATCAGCAGGTGCGAACTCTTTGAACCTTGCTTTTGATAATTTTTTTATTCCTGATGGAGCAAAATTATTTATATACACAGCTGATAAAAAATATATTATTGGTGCATTTACAAACCAGAATAATGATGTAAGTAAAAAATTTGCTACAGATCTGATACCCGGTGATGCTCTGGTAATTGAATATTTTGAACCCACAGAAGTTGCTAACCAGGGCAGTTTTAATTTATTCAGAGTTACACATGGCTACAGAGGTGTTAAAGAATTTACTGAAAAATCCTTTGGTGATGGAGGCTCCTGCCAGATGAATGTTAATTGCCCATTAGGGACTAACTGGCAAAATGAAAAACAGGGAGTAGTATGTTTAGTTGTTGGCGGAAGTGAATTTTGCACCGGTTCATTGATTAATGATGTACCTCAGGATTCGAAACCTTATGTATTAACTGCCAACCACTGCAGTTCAAGCAACGACTTTGCTACATGGGTATTCCGATTTAGCTGGGAAGCACCAGGTTGCAGCAACCCGGGAACTACACCTTCTACAGCTCAATCATTAAATACCTCCACCTTGAGGGCACGTGATGCAGGCACCGATTTTTGTTTAGTTGAGATCACCGGAGGCTTAATTGGTGGAACCGTTCCGGCAACGTATTCTCCCTATTTTAATGGCTGGTCAGCAATTAATGTCCCTGCTATAACAGAAATTGCTATTCATCATCCAAGTGGTGACATAAAAAAAATCTCAGAAGCTTTAACCCCCGCAACAACCGGCACTTATAACAGTGCGGACTGCTGGAAAACAGGACAATGGACCACAGGTTGTACAGAACCCGGTTCATCAGGCTCTCCACTGTTTGATCAAAACAAAAGAATTATCGGACAACTATATGGTGGGCCATCCTCTTGTGGCGCATCTCCTACCAATATGAATGATTATTATGGTAAATTTTCAAGTTCCTGGTTAGGTGCAGGAACCAATAGCACACAATTAAAAATATGGTTAGATCCAGGAAATACAGGTGCTACAACGGCTGATGGTTTTGATCCCAACAGCACCCCTCCTGCTTATGTATATGATGCTGCTGTTAAATCTATAGGAACACCTGCTGATGGTTCCTCCAGTTGTAACACCTCGATCATACCTCAGCTTGTATTAAAAAACTATGGTTCTGATACCTTAACTTCATGTACCATTAACTATAAATTAGATGCCGGTACCTTACAAACATACAGTTGGACAGGTAGTTTAACTACCAACGCTTCCACTACTATTACACTAACAGGGATTAATGGATTAGCCGTTGGTTCACATATATTCAAGTCATATACTACAAATCCCAATGGGAATACAGAGCAAAATGCAACAAACGATTCATCATCTAACACATTTTCAATAACCAGTGCCACGCCAGTTGTAACACTTCCACAAACACAAAATTTTGAAGGTGCTTTCCCATCAAGTAATTGGACCATTGGTAACCCGGATGCAAACATAACATGGGCCAAAGTAACTGCTGCCGGAGGTTTTGGTAATAGCACTTCTTCCGTAAAAATGAATAACAATCCAAGCTCTGATATTTCCGGAGAAAGTGATTTTATTTACTCACCCTATTTAGATCTTACAAGTGAAAGTACACCTATTACGCTTACATTTGATGTCGCCTATGCGCGTTATAGTGCAACATACAAGGATTCTTTAATTGTTTCTGTAACCAGCGACTGCGGCTCCAACTGGAACAGAGTATATAAAAAGGGAAATACGTTATTGGCTACTGCTCCTGATAATACAGGTGCTTTTTTACCAACTTCCACTCAATGGAGAACTGAAAGTATTAACTTAGATAGTTATATAGGACAAAGTGCAGTGAAAATAGCTTTCGAAAACAAAAGCGGTTGGGGACAGTTGTTATACATCGACAACATCAATATCACAAGTGGTCTTACATCTGTTCCAAGCAATGATTTCAGTTCTTCATTCAACGTATATCCAAATCCCGGAAATGGACTGTTTAATGTGGCT
>JAIOQD010000469.1 GCA_021413595.1 Bacteroidota bacterium
GCTGGCTGGTTCTCATTTTTTAAGGATACTATTTCCTTACCTAAAACATCATACAAGCCAATATTTACCTTTTCAGATCTGGTTAAAGTATAATCAAGCATGGTGGTATTATTAAAAGGGTTGGGATATAGATTTAAACCAATAAGACTAATTTCTTCCTCTATGCTGGTAGTGTTAAGCACCACCATTTGTCCGTTTGAACTAACAACAGAAGAAAAAAGACCAGCCCCGTTTTCGGAGCGGACGTTAAAATAATAAAGCTGATTTAACACCAGTGGCAGCGGGTTATTAATGGCAATCATCTGCATAAAATTATCGGTAGAAGCAACCAGATCAGTCGCTCCAGGAGCGGTACCGATGGAATAGTGATATTTTGCTATTCCCGAATTAGGGTCTGATGAAGGTGACCAGTTTGCTTTAAGCTCATTGGTAGAATAAGTAGTGGCGATATCGGCACCTGATCCATCGTTTATAAAAGCGATGGTTGACGGAGCTGTCCAATCCACATCAATAGGAATAGAAACAATAGGAGAGAGGTTACCAGCCGAATCTTCTACAATGGACTCTATTTTACCGGCTGAGAAAGGTGGTCCCGAATTTTCAAAACGGATATCATTTGTAGTTCCTGCACCCACATTAACAGTTACCGATGGAAACCTTGAACGGAAGGCTTTAAAATAATTGATCGTCATGTTTGCATCAGCTGTTCTAAAAGAAACGGCATTGCCAGTATTAATTGGAGCAGCATCCTCCCAGCTTTCTGCAATAATATTATCAATGTAGAGATCCATTTTCCCGATAATCCGATCATACACTAATTTGAAATCATAGAACTGTCCAGCAACGAAACTATAATTTTTGCTTTTTACTAATGTCATCAGATCGTTGGTAACTTTATAAAATTCCAGTTTACTTTCATCCATACAGAACCATACTAAATATGAATTTCCTCTATTTAGCAATGAAACACTATCACTAAAAAAATGAAAACCGGCTTTTCTGTTCGAGCCGCTTCCATCAATTTTAGCATTCCAATGATATAAATACCTGTTAGATAGGTTTTGAATTAAAGGAGCTGAAAAATTTGTATTGTTCAATGTTTGATCACTTTGTTCAAGATAGCCGGAAGCACTTGCCCAGGTACCGGTATAACTGGTCCAGTCGGAATTTATAATAGTATCGTCAAAGTTATCATTTGCAAAGCCTCTCAAACCATTTGCTCTCCATTCTGTTCCATCAAAATCGAGTACCCTATAAAAACGTTTACCAAGTCCTGATCCCATAGAGTCATCACTATCCGTAAAATTGGCAATAAAATCAGTGCTTTGCCATCCGGTTACAGGAGCAATAACAGTAGAAGGTGCTATAACATCACAAAAAGGAAGGGTAAAACGGGGACCATAGGTGTAAATATTTCCTGTTAAAATTCTCCAATAATAAGTGGCATTGGATTGAAAATTAAGCGTAGGAGTGAAGCCTGCCGGTCCGGTAAGCAGGGTAATATTGTAAGCCGGCTTAGAATAGAAGCTATTAAAAGCCGAATCCAATGATACTTCTACAGTCCAGTTGGCATTAGTGTTGATCCAGCTAAAGTTAACCATAGCATCAGAACAGGGGCCATAAGATACGAGGAGATCTTCAGGGCAATCAATTATGGTTACTGCTACGGAACGGCAATTTGACCAACAAGCATCACTGCTTAATGAACGAAGGAGATAAACACCGGATGAATTGGCAATAAAAGTACTGCCGGTATCTGTTGTGTTTATTCCGCAACTGCTTCCTTGCCAGTAATAGGTTTCCCCGGCTGGTGCATTGGGCATGGTTAGCGTTATCGGACCACAGCTATTGCTATTAATGGAGGGAGGGGGAGGTGTTGCAGGAATTGGGGCTACTGAAACAGCAACCGAAGAGCATGCATTTGACCAACATCCACCAGCATTTTGTTTGGCTCTTAATTTATAGGCTCCAGAAGATGTTGCAGTGTAAGTTGAAGCAAAGCTTGTTGTGCTGGTTCCGCAGCTTGTGCCTTGCCAATAAAATTTAACGCCTGTGGGTGGTATTCCCCGGGTTAATGTTTGACTTCCACAAGGATTTGTAGTGGTAGTGGGTGGAGCTGGATCGTTAGGGATTTCATTTACAGTTACTATTATTGAACTACAGCTGGTTGACCATCCGTTTGAGGCGTATGCTCTTAAATAATATGTTCCGGAAGAACTTACAGTGTAATTCAAGGCAGAATTAGCCGTGCTTGTTCCGCAGCTTGTTCCTTGCCAGTAATAAGTAATACCAGAAGGTGGATTCGCTCTGGTGATGGTTTTATCTCCGCAGGTATTGCCGGAAGTAATGGTAGGGTTAGGTGGAGGTGATGGAGATCCACCGCAAAGTGAATAGCCTATAGTAGCAAAAAAATAATGGTTGAGCATCCATGAATAATTTTGTCCGTTTAGTGCCCAATATTGCGTTCCCCATTGACACATGCCTCTACCATGTCCTGCAGGGGCTTTTCCACAGCAAGCATTATCAGAATAACAGTTGTATGCACCGCTTCCACCG
>JAIOQD010000517.1 GCA_021413595.1 Bacteroidota bacterium
AGGTAAAATATATAATGATGGTATTGGTGGTATAAAGGGTTTGACTATTGGCAGAGGTTTTCAATCAGGTTTTCCAAATTTTAGTTTTGGTTCCTTGGCTATAGCAACCGGTTCAACTGCAATCGGTTATAATGTAATGACAACAAACACGGCTATAAAATCAATTGTTTTAGGTTCCGGTTTTGGAACTTCTTCCTCATTAATTAATACGAAATCGAACACATTAATGGTAGGTTTTAATAGTACTGTTCCAACTTTATTTGTCGATGCTTCACCAGGCCCTGGAAATGCTACAACAGGAAATGTGGGTATTGGAACAGCAAATCCGTATAAAAAACTAACTGTTAATGGAGACATATCGCTTGCAAACTATAACACTTCCGGAGGAGGAAGCCCGGGTGATGGTTTTAGCGGAATAGAAATACTTGGTATGGGTCAGGTACCTACCAGGAGAGGAATTAGCATAGACCCAGACCCTAATGGCTCATTTAATTTTTATATACATACATTCCAAAATTCCTCTGCGTTTAATTTCAAAAACGGAAATGGAAACACTACATTAATGACTATTAATGGCAATGGTAATGTGGGTATTGGAACAGACTTAGCAAGCAACACGAATAATTATAAATTAGCTGTTAATGGCGGCATTAGAGCTAAATCATTAAAAGTAGAACCCAACTGGGCGGATTATGTGTTTGAAAAAAATTATTCTTTATCAACTATAGAAGAACTGGAACATTACATTAAAAAGTATGGACATTTACCTGAAATACCAACGGCAGAAGAAATTAAAAGCAATGGTGCTGATGTTGGTGAACTTTTAAAATTACAAATGCAAAAAATTGAAGAGCTAACCCTTTACGTCATCCAATTACAAAAAGAAATAAACGAAATCAAAAAGAAATAAACACTACTTTATGGAAAATATAGTTACCATTATAGTTACTATTTTATTGATAGCTGCATTTCCTACCTGTAAAGCGCAAAACGACAGCACTTTTAATAAAAATAATTCTAAAAATGTTGTTTCTATAGAAGCATTGGGTAATGGATTTAACTACTCTGGCGTATTTATTTTGGGAACCTTAAATTATGAAAGGAACGTAATTTATTCTAAAAAGGTTAACTATTCAATTAGGATGGGTTTGGGTTATAATAGTTCTTCTTCTAAAAATCCTTATTCTACTAATAATAAAAAGTATTCTTTTTACAGTTTACCTTTAATGTTTAATATCATAAGCAACCCTTATGGTAACCATCATATAGATGCAGGTTTAGGGATAGTATTAACCAACGATGGCTGGGTTGATAATATAAATTTTGAAATCGGTTATACGGGAAGTTTTAAGTATCGCTATCAAAAGAAGACGAGAGGGGTTTATTTTTCTTCGGGTTGGACACCTTCTATCTATTTTGATCCTTATTTTAAAGGTAGTCCTACGGATATTGGTTATATTTTCGATAGAATTACCCATCTTGCTACTATTGGAATAAGTATTGGTTATCACTTTTAAATTTTAAAAAACATGATTTTTTTTAAATTTTTATTTGCAGTACTTGTTTTGTCAGGAATCTTTTCCTGCAAAAAAACAAAGTACGAAACCACCACAGTAAAGGCTTTGGTATTTGATGAAAACACTCAGCAATATATATCAAACGTGAAAATACTTTTGTATGAAGTACAGCAAGCAACCTCCTTATTTGGAGGACACCCGACAATTAAGGGAGGGGTAATAAAAGAAGCAAATACTGATGCCAATGGGCAAGCAGATTTTGGTGAATTTGAAGCTAAGAAAAGTAGTGACTACTATTATGTTGTATCCGAGGATCATGGAATTAATTATACAGTTCCGGCAAATGTAAAAAAAGGAGAAAGCAATACTATTCCATTTACAGTGCATGCATATGCTTATATTACAATAAAATTTATTCAACCTCCTCCTTATAATACAGGTGATTCGTTATCTGTATCTTTTACTAATTATAAGTTTCCATGGAATCCTTTTAAAATAACAAATAGTAACTATTCACAATTTTCTATTGTAAACTTATATGTCGGGCATGAATATATAAATATAGATAAATACAAGTCCGGAATTTATACAAATATAAAAGACACTGTTTTTTATAGTGCTTCCAGTATCTATGAATATCATGTTTATTGGTAAATTGGCTAAAACACAATACTTATTTTCATTATTTAAAACAAAACAAAATGAAATCAATACTATTTTCTAAAAAATATAACATAGCATTTTTACTATGTTTATTTTTAAATATGCCTTTAATAATTTCTCAAACCAATGATTTGAATCTTCAAAAATACTGGCATTACCGCTACAGGTTAACGCATTATTTTATGGTGGTGGGTGATGGTAATGGTGAAAGTTTACCGGCTGATATCCGAAATTTATATAATGGAGGTAGATTGCATTTTGGGGAAACTCCGGTTCAATTAGGTTATTATCTTGGAGTACTTGCCACTGAGTATCATCTGTTAAAAAACAACAACCAAAATACTGATAGAACTTTAACAGAACTGTATTATGCTTTAAGTGCGGTTGCAAGGCTTGATTTAGCATCCGATGGGGTGAAAAATGGATACCTATACAGAGATGATGTAAATCCTAATACCTTTCTAAATGTTAATAATCACTTAAACGTATTAAATAATAATATTACTCTAACTAATTATATTCCTAATTCCGGGGAGGTTTTTCCAATTGACCAAATTGAATCGGATTTTCCTGCTCTTGAACCAAGTGCAAGCCAAGATATG
>JAIOQD010000518.1 GCA_021413595.1 Bacteroidota bacterium
AATGAAAGCCGCTGCAATGCAATACAACAGCGGAAATATAAATTATCTGGAATGGGTAATGCTCAGTAATCAAGTAATCACAATAAAATCAGAATACCTGAATGCTGTTAAAAAATTAAATTATAGCATTATTGAAATCAACTATCTAACCAACAAATAAAAATTATCATTATGAAAAAATATATCATCCTTTTGGTTTCATCGGCATTATTAATATCGTGTGGATCTGAAACAAAAACAGACAATACAGCAACTATAGCTGCTACTGAGGAAACAACAGTTCAGTTAACAGATGCGCAATTAAAGAATATTTCTTTAACCACCGGCAAATTGGAGATAAAATCCATTTCATCCATTCTTAAAGTAAATGGAATAATTGATGTGCCGCCTCAAAATTTAGTATCCATAAGTGTGCCTTTAGGGGGATTTTTAAAATCAACAAAATTATTGCCCGGAATGCACATCTTTAAAGGAGAGGTTATTGCTATAATAGAGGATCAGCAATACATTAAGCTGCAACAAGATTATTTAACCACTGCCGTTAATTTAAAATACACCGAAGCCGATTATAATCGCCAGAAAGATCTAAATCAGAGTAAAGCCATAAGTGACAAAGCTTTTCAGCAAGCGGAAGTGGATTATACCAATCAAAAAATAACCTTAAAATCATTGAATGAACAATTGAAATTAATTGGAATAAATCCAGAAAAATTAAATGAAAACACCATCTCCCGAAGTATTTCCATTACTTCACCAATTGACGGATACGTATCAAAAGTAAATGTGAATATTGGAAAATATGTAAATTCTACGGATGTATTGTTTGAATTGGTAAACCCACAAGACATTCATTTAGGATTAACAGTATTTGAAAAAGACCTGGATAAACTATTTATTGGCCAAAAGGTATTTGCTTATACCAACACTAATCCGGGAAAAAAATACCCTTGCGAAATAATATTAATCGGTAAAGACCTTTCGGATGAGAGAAGCGTAGAGGTTCATTGCCATTTCGAGAAATACGATAAATCCTTAATTCCCGGAATGTTCATGAATGCTGAACTAGATGTTGAACCCCACAACGCTTTCGTGATTCCCAATGATGGACTTGTTCGTTTTGAAGGCAAAGAGTATGTGTTTACACAACTTGAATACAAAAAATATGAAATGCAGCAGGTGGACACCAAAAACACAGAGAACGGTTTTACCCAAATAAACTTTGCCGACAGCACCGATATACGCAACAAAATTTTTGTTACCAAAGGGGCATATACCTTGTTGATGAAAATGAAAAATACAGCGGAGGAGGAGTGATTTATTTTAATAAATGATGTTAGGTAGTTATTAGCCCCTGAGGGGCGGGATCTTTGTAGAAAACAACCCCTACATCTTTTTAAGCTCCAGAGGAGCGGAATATTTCGCCCAGATGGGCAATGTCATTAAGCTAAGAAGCTATCGCACATATTTCGACAGGCTCAATATGACCAACCTGCGGTCAGTCTAGGCTTGTCGAAGACCTTGGGCAAGCGTTCCTGTTAAAAAAAGTCCTTAACTTAATGCCATTGCCCGGTGGGCTTATTTTTTTGCATTTTTTCATTCTATCTCGCCAGAAAGTGAGAACCTATAGGGCAATGCGTAATCCCCTCAAACTTACGTCTGACTTTTTATTTCTTATTAGAATCAACCAGTATACGTTCGGTTCTATTTGCAAGCTCCCAGGCAGTAAAAAAAACAAGGCGAGTTATTTTTTCTATTTTTAGAAAATCTATTTTTTCAACTTCATCAGTCTCCTTATGATAATCAGCGTGAACTCCATTAAAATAAAATATTACAGGGATCCCTTTTTTCGCAAAATTATAATGGTCGGAACGATAATAAAAACGATTTTTATCCTTCTCGTCATTAAAAGTATAATCTAAGTCTAAATTAGTGTATATTTTATTGGCGTTTTCACTGATAGCGTGTAAACCGGAACTTAACTTATCGGAACCGATGAGATAGACATAATTTGAATTTTTTTCGTGTTTCAGATCCAACCTACCGATCATATCAATATTCAAATTACAAACCGTATTTTTTAAAGGGTAAACGGGATTATTAACATAATAAGCAGAACCTAATAAACCTTTTTCTTCTCCGGCAACTGTCATGAACAACATACTCCTTCTAGGGCCATGGCCTTCATTTTTCGCTTTCGCAAAGGTTTTTGCCAGTTCTATAACAGCCACCGTTCCTGATCCATCATCATCGGCACCATTATAAACTACTTTTCCATCTGTACCCAGGTGATCGTAATGTGCTGTAATAACAATCAGCTCCTCTTTTAGGTCACTCCCCTCCACATAAGCCAATACGTTTTCGGAACTCACCTTTTGTACTTTATTTTTTATATTGATCTCAAAATTTGTTTCTACCTCTAAATGCAATGGTTTCCTAGTGTCCGAGATCTTTTGAATAAGTTTTTCAACCGTTTCTTTTTTCAACATATCATTTGCCATTTGTCTTGAAATATAAATAATGAACATTCCTTCATTATTTAATTCAAGCTTCAGTGCCGAAGTTTCTAAACGATGTTTATTATCCAATAGATCCTTAGCCACATTATCAACCACTACTAACAATAGTTTAATACCCTTTTCTCGTGCTTTTTCAAGCTTCACTTTAGCATAAGTTGACCATAAGGATCTTGTTTTTTTTCCTGTTATCAATGATATAGAATCTTTCAAAAGTGGTTCACCTGCCAATATCATTACAACCTTCCCTCTCACATTCATTGCATCGTAATCATTATAGCTACCTTCCTGTATCCCATACCCCAGGAACATGATACTATCCGTTTCTATCGAACGATCTGCCTGTTCGGGGTAATTATAATAATCTTTATTACCGGTGTATTGTTTGCGCTCAATATAAACCTCTGCCGGCTCAGGCAAGATCTCTTTCAGCGAAAATTCCTGATAATAGGTGCTTTCCATATAAGGCGGTATTCCCGCCAGTCTAAATTGATCGGCAATGTATGCAGCAGCCATTTTTTGGCCTCTTTTACCTGTTTCTCGCCCCTCGTATTCATCGGAAGCTAATACATGCAGGTTTTTACTCATGCTATCTGCACTAATATATCCCGAATAAGCCATTGCGACAATGTCCTTTTTCTCCGGGTTTATCCTAATTTGTGTTTGCCCCGATTGTTGGGAAAAAAGAGGGAAAGTGCTTATAAAAAAATAAAATGGCAACACTTTTCGTAAAGAAGAAAGCTGAGTGTTTTTAATGGTTAGAGTTTTTGTTTTGATAATTTTTGGGGTATTTTATTGCCACGAATCACACTAATTATTATCTAAAATTAGTGTAATTCGTGGCAAAATTTGATACTAAACTAAGTTGGAAATATTTTTTTAAGCAGACACTAATTCGTTTAATTCATGGCTAAATTTATGAAAAATTCGAGATCTTATTTACTCTTTCAGTATGCCGGCCTCCTTCAAAATCAGCACTAAAAAAAGCATCTACAATTTTAATTGCCTCTTCTTCAGTAATACAGCGGGCAGGAAGTGTTAGTACATTAGCATCGTTATGCTGACGAGCCAAAGACGCTATTTCAGGATTCCAACACAAGGCAGCACGTATCCCTTTGTGTTTATTGGCGGCCATATTAATACCATTTCCGGTACCACACATAATTAAGCCAAAATCAACTTCTTTTGTTTCAACACTTTTTGCCACAGGATGAGCAAAATCAGGGTAATCGGCACGTTCTTCGGAATACGCACCAAAATCTATTATTTTAAAACCTTTATCCTGTAAATAAGTTTTTAATCTTTCTTTTAATAAAAAACCTGCGTGATCAGAACCAATTGCTACCTTCATTTTTAATATTTATTAATTACATTATAAACTCTAAATCCCATAAAATAAATTGGTAAAAATCATTATTCGCTATAAAGCTTTAGCTATTATTTCCTTTATTTTAGCCATAAAAACACCCTTATCAACAGCTTTTTTCGCTTATTAACAATAATGTAAAGTTCAATAATAAAAGCTT
>JAIOQD010000519.1:0-1184 GCA_021413595.1 Bacteroidota bacterium
TTAAGAGATGTATTAAATAAAAACTTTGGTAGCCAGTCTAAACCAGGCGATGCAGGTATTGAGAACACATCCTCAGATGCTCTTTCCTTAGAAACATTTATAAACAATAGCTACGCAACAGCAAACAGTGGTGGATTTAACGACCCCTGGGGAGTAGGTGGTACTGTTATGAACAGCGATATGCGAAATGTGTTTTTTGCTGAAAATATCATTACCAATTTTAAACCTGAATTACTTGTTGTAAATATGCAGGATGTGGATGTTTGCCACTCTGATTTTACCAGCTATTGCAACAATCTGAGAAAAGCTGATTATGCACTGGCTCATTTGTGGCAAACAATACAAAGCACTCCGGGAATGGCAAACAACACTGTTCTTATTGCAGCTCCTGAACATGGAAGAAATGAAACCAGCAATACATTGATGGATTCACAGGGCCGTTACGCGCTTGACCATACCGGTGAGATCGTTAACGGAAGAGCTTTATCAAGAGAAATATTTTGTTTAATGCTTGGCCCTGCCGGAGTGGTAAAACAAAATCAATTATTTTCAACTGTACAAGGTGAAAGTATTGATATTGTGCCAACAATAGCTGACATACTAGGATTTTATGGCGATATCCCGATGAACTATCGCAGCAATATGGGAAATGTTTTAACGCAAGCTTTTGTATAATGATGAAAAATTTTTCATATAAACTTGTTTTGGCAATTACCACTATTATAGTAGTGGTGATGATTCAAAATGGCTGTAAAAAAACAGAGGATCCCGCACCTGCTAATCCATTTGCTAGTATCGATTACGGCACTGTGCCTGTTGTTCCGAATCCCGACCCAAATTCATTGGTTGGAATTCACACCAATATTTTACAACCAAAATGTGCTGTACCCGGATGTCATGATGGTAACTTTGAACCCGATTTCAGAACCCCTCAATCAGCCTATTCAACATTAGTTTACCACCCGGTAAAAAAAAACAATACTGACGAAACATTCGTTTTTAGGGTTGTTCCTTATAAACCTCTGGAGTCGGTACTTTATGAACGCATTACCAATTGCTGTTTTGTAAATCAGGACGACAGAATGCCACAGGACAATATTGGTGTGCCACTTCCTGCAGGAGACGTTGAGGCAATAAAAAACTGGATAACGGCAGGAGCTAAAGATGTGTTTGGCAATGTACCA
>JAIOQD010000519.1:1207-1975 GCA_021413595.1 Bacteroidota bacterium
TACCAACCTACCCTAATTTTGAACCAACAATAAATCCATACTATGCTGTAGTGGATGCTGCAACCTACCAGATCCAATACACTGCACAAAACAATAGAATTGATAGTATTCCTTACAATTCCTTTCTTCTTCCAGATAATACAAATGTAATTTTTGCATTTATCGTATCGGATGATAGTACCGATTACCCTCAACTTCAGGTGAATCAAATGAAATTATCCTTTGACCCCGATGATTTCAGTAATCCTATTATTTTTACTGCCCAATATATTCATGTGCCACCTCCAAATGCAAATGACTTTTTTGGAATTACTATAAATACAGCTAACCTACCGCACAACCAAATAGTGTATATGCGCTATTTTGTAAATGATGGCGATCATACTGCTAACACTCAATTCCCAACCGACAATTTACAAGTACAGTATAAAACTTATTGGTCCTTTTACGTATATTAACAATGAAAAAACTTTTTATCCTGTTTGTTTTTTGGAGTTTGATCTCTTCTTGTAAAAAAGATGATTCCATTGAAATTTCGACAACACCCGCAATTGAATTTATAAGCATTACACCTTCAACAGCTGTTGAATACCTTGATAAAATCACCATTACAATATCTTACAAAGATGGTGATGGTGACCTGGGAGAAAATTCACCGGACGTTAAAAATCTGTTTTTAACGGATACTAGAAATAATGTAACATATCAGTATAGAGTTTCTCAACTGGCTCCATCAGGGGCTGCCACGGCTATACAAGGAACATTAAC
>JAIOQD010000520.1 GCA_021413595.1 Bacteroidota bacterium
ATTTAAAATCAAAAATAACGAAGTACAAAAATTAAGTTTTATTTTATTCCAATAAGATCAAGCAACCAAAACAAAATAGCGCCTAATAATCCGCTGATAGGGATAGTTAAAATCCAGGCCCAAAGTAAGCTGATTGTAATCCCCCATTTTACAGCGGATATTCGTTTTGTGATACCAACACCAATAATAGAACCCGTTATTGTATGCGTTGTACTTACGGGAATACCCATTTTTTCAGTCATAAAAAGTGTAAGCGCACCAGCAGTTTCAGCACTCACTCCTTCTAGTGGGGTTACTTTAGTGATCTTAGTACCCATTGTTTTTATAATTTTCCAACCACCCATCATTGTTCCACAACCTATTGCGGTATAGCATGCAATTGGAATCCATGCTGGAATGTGATGAATTGACATTTTACCGTTGGCATCTGCAATTTGTCCGATATGAGCCCATTCAGGTATTGGCAAACCTTGTGCTTTTAATTGTGTAACATACACCATTAAAGCAGCAGCCATAATACCCATTACTTTCTGAGCATCATTACCACCATGACCTATACTGAATAAACCTGATGAAACCAACTGCAAACGTTTAAACCAACGAGTGGCTTTTGCCGGATGAGCCTTTTTACTAAGGTTTACAATTATAACCGTAATGATCGATGATATTATCATACCTATAATAGGAGCAAGAAAAATAAATGCAAATGTGATAAGAATTTTCTCCTGATTCACAACTCCAAAACCAGCGTGTGCCACAGCGGCTCCAGCGAATCCTCCGATCAATGTATGTGATGAACTAGAAGGAATACCAAACCACCAGGTTAATAAATTCCAGGAAATTGCTGCAATTAAACCGGCAGCCACAACAGCAAAATTAATGGCATCGGTATGTACAATTTTTGCAACAGTATCGGCTACTTTTAAATCAAATATCCAAAAAGCAACAACATTAAAAAATGCAGCCCAAATAACTGCCTGAAAGGGACTAAGTACCTTTGTGGAAACAATTGTTGCTATTGAATTTGCAGCATCATGAAAACCATTGATAAGGTCAAAGATAATAGCAAGTATAATGATAACGATTAATATAGTCATTGTTGATTAAGTAGTTTGATAATGAAGATGTGATAATGTAATTTTCAAATTGATATTTTTATGCATTCTTCACCAAAATAGATTCGAGAACATTTGCCGCATCTTCACACATATCGGTAGCAGTTTCCAGTGCTAATAGAACTTCTTTCATTTTGATGATCTCAACCGCATTTTTTTCCTCTTCAAATAATTTAGCAATTGCCATATCAAAAATATCATCAGCATGATTTTCAATGCTGTTAATACGAACACAAGCTTCTTTGATCTTATTAATATTTTTCATATTCTTTAATTCACATACTGCATTATGCAATTCTTCAGAACATTTTTCAATTAATTCGGCAAGTTTAATAATTGCCGGAGTCATTGTTTCCACTTTATATAGTTCAATACGCTTTGAAGAGCCGTGAACATAATCAGCAATATCATCAATTGCAGAAATCAAAGAATGAATATCTTCTCTATCATAAGGTGTAATAAAATTAGCGCTTAATTCATGAAAGGTTTCGTGAGTAATACTATCACCTACATGTTCCAAGCGTTCGATCTCTCGGATCAATTCCTTCCTTCTATCCAAGGAAGGAGTTGTTACCATTTCAACTAAAGCTTTTGAAATATCAATTAAGTTAGCAGTTGCTTTTTCAAAAAGCACAAAAAATATTTTATCTTTTGGTTGAAAAAATTGAAAGATGTTAAAGCCCATTTTATATTATTTTTATATGTTATTATTTGTAAATTAAAATGTATTAAAAAAATTCGTTTTTATTGATAACAAAGTAACTACTCAAATCTCATTCCTATGTTAAGGTAATGTTAAATTATTTTTCACTTACCCTTTAATCATAGCCTAATATTTGAATTGCATACGAATAGTCAGAACATTATCCTTTATATCACTTCTATACCCTGAAACTAGAGTTTTTTCATTGTTTACTAAATCATAATACGCTACAAATTTTAAATTTGTATTCATATTATATGTAATCCCAAACCCATAGGTATCGAACCGAATGTCAGCGATTTTTGTATTTGTGCCTGTTTTTCCAATTTCAGTTCCTGATATTTTTACATTTGGATCATACCAGTCGTATTTTGCAACAACCTGAAATTTCGATCGTCCAATGGTTTGAACAAAGTAAAAATAAGCCCCGTTGAAATTCCTGTGAAACAAAGCTGTTGTGGGGGCCCCTGACGGGCTTTTTGATGACTTATCGCTTCCGGGTTGTTCCCCTTGAATATATTCAGCGCGAACTGTTGTGCCTCCCAGCTTCGAGTCAAAAGATATTTGTGCATCTACCCCTTTATGGCTATCGAATTCAGGTGAAACACCGGCTGAACCGTTCATTATAGCCACATCAACTTTTAATCCATATAATGGAGATGATTGGGGCATTTGCATGGTTCCAAAAACACCAAGATCACGTTCGGTAGGGAAAAGTGTTTGATTATAACGTGCACGCTCAGGTGTTTCACGTTCACTTGAAGATTGTGTTACCTCAAAGCCAAACTGGTCTTGCAATAAACCGGCTGTTAAACTAAACATGTTTTTCCAGGGATCAGTAATTCTAATAAATGTTTCACGCATATTTAAACCTTTTTCAGTGGCATCAGTATTGATCACCATTTCCACATTTTCATAGGTATAGGTAAATTTAAAACGACCTCTTCTCATTGTAAAACGACTGTAATATTTATTGGTTCCGTTCGTAAAATCTCCACCAGCAAATGACGGAGCACCTGCAGAGTCAATATACTGATATTGAGGCTGTACGTAGCCCGTTATCTTCAATCGTTTCATTTTAGAAATATCATCCGACATGCTTTGTACATATCTGGTTAATGTATCTAATGGTGCTTCAGTTGATTCTTGCGCCTTCACCTTGAAGTTTGATAGCGCTAAAGTAGCTCCAGTAGCGGTTAATAAAACATTACGTTTAAAGCTCATTTTGGTTAATTTATTGTTAATAAAACATTATCTGCAACAAATGTATCCCTTCATCAGCGTCTAAATGTTATCTCAATGTTAAGTTTTTGATGAAATAAAAAGAATCATCCTTTGCTGTAATCATAATCATCCTATAAAAAATGAGGTTATTTACAATTTACCGTTTATCCTGAAACTTTAAAAATGAATATTTGAGAATGAATGCTTTTATAAAAGGCCAAAATTACTCTATAGCCATTTTATATCCATGTAAAAGATAATACGCCAAAATGATATATATTAAATTTAGACAGGCGATCCCACTATGAACGAAACAGTTTTCGTATTTAAATAAATGCTCCTTCATTTAAATAAAAGGGGCCAAATCTCAGGCACATTTAAATTTTGATGGATTTAATGTTAACAAAAAGAAAAGTCTGTTTGCACTTACTTAACATTATTTTCATTCCAGGCTAATACTTACTTAACCCTGCAGCAGTTCCTTTGTAAGAAAAAAACAGAAAGGAAATTAAAAATGAAAAAGAAATTATTTTGTACGCTTGCAGTTATCCTATATATAAATGCAGCATTTGCCCAAAGTTCAAATATAAAAGGAAAGGTAATTGATGAAAAAACAGGAGAAACATTGCCTGGTGCGGTTGTTGTTATTCAAGGAACATTTA